>NZ_JAPEID010000039.1:0-45497 GCF_028823755.1 Vibrio sp. VP6 | reverse complement strand
TTATTTATATTTATTGATACAGCTGACTAATACGGCCGAGCCCGATACATCCAAGCTTCTTGAGATAAAAGCAGAATACCATATGGACTTTGGGTATATCATGTATGGCTATTCTGACGCATAATGGCCCGATGTTCTGTTCCAAGTAGACAAATTTACTATTGAAACAAACACTCAGTGGAAGGTAGATTACAAGAGTAAAGGATGACTCGGCTAGGTCAAAAACAGAGCTGAAGTAGGCTCAATAAAAAAAGCTAAAAGAGCAATAAATGAATAAAGCGTTAGTATTGTCCCTGATTTCAATTGCCGGCATGTCTCCGGCTTCACAAGCCTCTCAGGTTCTTAACGGCTACTGGGCGTATCAAGAATTCTTAAATGAATTTCCAGAACAGAAACACTTAACGGATGCTCTGGCTGCGGCCGTGAGAGACGATCCTGTACCTATTGCCCCTGAAAAAAGACACCCATTAAAAATCTCCGTTGTTTATCCAGGGCAGCAGATTTCTGATTACTGGATAAGAAACATCGACGCGTTTGAGAAGCGCTTAGATAAACTCAATATTGATTACCAAATCAATCAAGTGTTTACGCGACCAAACGCCGATATCAAACAACAAAGCCTTTCTTTGATGGAAGCACTGAAAAGCAATTCCGACTACTTAATTTTTACACTCGATACGACCCGACATCGTAAGTTTGTCGAACACGTTTTAGATTCCACCAAAACCAAACTTATCCTGCAAAATATCACGACGCCAGTCCGTGAATGGGAAACTCGACAGCCTTTTATGTACGTCGGTTTCGATCACGCTGAAGGCAGTCGCGAACTCGCTGTGGAGTTTGGCAAGCAGTTCCCGAAAAATACCCATTACAGCGTTTTGTACTTCTCTGAAGGCTACATTAGCGATATCCGTGGTAACACATTCATTCACCAAGTGAACCAAGACAGTCAGTTTGAACTACAATCTGCTTACTATACAAAAGCGACAAAACAGTCCGGGTATGAAGCTGCAAAAGCCAGCTTGAAAAAATACCCAGATGTGGAGTTCATTTATGCTTGTTCTACCGACGTTGCGTTAGGTGCCGTCGAAGCACTGTCTGAACTTGGCCGTGAAGACGTAATGATTAATGGCTGGGGCGGTGGTTCTGCTGAGCTAGACGCTATCTTAAAAGGGGAGTTAGATATCACCGTCATGCGTATGAATGATGATACTGGCATTGCGATGGCAGAGGCGATCAAATGGGATTTGGAAGGTAAGCCTGTACCAACGGTGTACTCTGGGGACTTCGAAGTTGTGACCAAATCAGATTCCCCTGAGCGAATTGAAGCTCTCAGAAAACGTGCATTTAGATACTCAGATAATTGATGACAATTACATCAAAGCTAAAAAAGCGTCGCTCGCTGTCGACGCTTATAACTAAAATTATTATTCTCGTTCTTGCTCCGATCATTTTAGGCATTTTCGTTCAGAGTTATTACTTCTCCAAACAGATCATTTGGCAGGAGGTCGACCGAACCAAGCAGCAAACGTCTGCGTTGATTCTGAATATTTTTGAAAGTCATTTTGCAGCGATTCAGATCCATCACGACAGCAATTCGAAAAGTGATGTGATTTTGGATTTTTACTCGGAGCGAAATGAAGAAGCCTTAAATTACTTCTTTCTCAGCATTGATCAGAGTGATCCTTCGCACACGCCTGAATTTCGTTTTCTCACCGACCATCAAGGTATTATTTGGGACGATGGGAACGCGCATTTTTATGGCATCAACGACTCAATGCTGGACGGCCTGACTAGCAAAGTCACGTTCAGTAATAATTGGTATTACGTCACGTCAATCACGTCAATGGGTGCTCGTCACTTGTTGCTACGCCGTGTTCCTGTGTTAGAGCCGAAAACGGGCGAAGTGATGGGGTATTCGTACAACGCGGTCGTCTTGGATAACAACTTCGCCTTGATGGAAAAGTTAAAAAACGAAGGCAACGTCGACAATGTTGTGCTGGTGGCGAACGACATTCCTGTGGCGAGTTCACTAGCGGGGGATGAGTCATACAAAATCTTCGATGTGTTGAAACGCAAAGAGACCCAGAAGAAGTTAGATCAGTTATTGATCATCCAAACGCCGATTGAAGTGAACGCGGCCATCACCAACTTGAAGTTACTTACTGTGCAAGACAACCAGAGTGTTGTTACGCTGCAAATTCAACACTTTTTGGCGATGTTAGCGTCTGTTATTGGCATGATTATGATTGCGCTGATGACCAAAGAGTGGATTGAAAACCGAGTCGTGGAAGAGCTGGGGTCGCTCATGTCTTACACGCGTTCTGCTCGGGAAGAAAAAGGCTTTGAGCGTTTTGGTGGCTCGGATATTGAAGAATTTGACCACATTGGTTCGACGCTGGAAAGCACGTTTGAAGAATTAGAAGCTCAGAAGCGATCGTTTCGAGATCTGTTTAACTTCGCGTTATCGCCAATCATGGTGTGGTCAGAAGCGGGCGTGCTGATCCAAATCAACCCCGCAGCTCGCAAAGAACTGGTGATCGAAAATGACATCGAAACCATGCATCCTGTATTTAAAGGATTCAAAGACAAACTGGTGCCACATTTAAGAATGGCAGCGCAGGGCGCGACACTGACGGGAGTGAACGTGCCTATTGGTGATAAAGTCTTTCGTTGGAACTTATCGCCAATTCGTGTCGATGGTGATATCAGCGGCATCATTGTCCAAGGGCAAGATATTACAACGCTGATCGAAGCTGAAAAGCAAAGTAACTTAGCACGCAGAGAAGCCGAAAAGTCCGCGCAAGCGCGAGCTGACTTCTTGGCTAAAATGAGCCATGAAATTCGCACACCAATTAATGGCATTTTGGGTGTTGCGCAGCTACTCAAAGATTCCGTGGAAGCGGAAGAGCAGAAGAATCAAATCGATGTTCTTCGCCACAGTGGTGAGCACTTACTTGCTGTATTGAATGATATTTTGGATTTCTCAAAGATTGAACAAGGCAAGTTCAATATCCAAAAACATCCTTTCTCCTTCGCTGATACCATGCGAACGCTAGAAAACATCTATCGCCCTATTTGTGAAAACAAAGGGGTTGAACTTGTCATTGAAAACCAGCTTGATGGCAATGTAGAGATTTTCACTGACCAAGTTCGCCTGAATCAAATTCTGTTTAATTTAGTCAGTAACGCGGTGAAGTTCACGCCATCGGGCTGCGTGCGTTTACATGCCGAGTTAGAGCAGTTTTATGGCGCAGACAATAGTGTGCTCGTGGTTGAAATCAGCGACACGGGTATCGGTATTGAGTCCGACAAGTTGGATGAAATGTTCGAACCTTTTGTTCAAGAAGAAGCGACCACAACTCGCGAATACGGTGGCAGTTGCCTTGGTTTGACCATCGTGAAAAACTTGGTCGATATGCTCGACGGGGATGTACAAGTTCGCAGTCAAAAAGGGCAAGGAACCACATTTGTTGTTACGCTGCCAGTAAAGGATCGTGAGCGAGTTCTGGCTCCGTTGGATTCGAGCCAACGCGTAAAACCTGCAGAGTTGTTTGATGAAAGTCTGAAAGTGTTGCTGGTGGAAGATAACCATACTAACGCCTTTATTCTTAAAGCGTTTTGTACCAAATACAAGATGCAGGTTGATTGGGCGAAGGATGGGCTAGAAGCCATGGAGTTCTTAAAAGATCACTCTTATGATTTGATTTTGATGGATAACCAACTTCCGCATCTTGGTGGCATCGAAACCACGAAAGAGATTCGTCAAAACTTGAAATTGGGGACGCCAATTTACGCCTGCACCGCCGACACTGCGCAAGAAACCAGTGATGCATTTATGGAAGCAGGCGCGAACTATGTTTTGCTGAAACCCATTAAAGAAAATGCACTCCACGAGGCTTTTGTTGACTTCAAGCAGCGCTTCTTGATTGAACGGACATAGTCTGCTGCCACATTTACGGTAGTTTCTTTGTTTACCTAGCCCAACTTAGCTTTTCTGAGTTGGGCTTTTTCTTTCCTGCAATCTGAAGATCTTAATTCTTCGCAACCTTTTAAATGCGCAAAAATTCATTGTGATTTAAATCACAAAAATATTTACTTAGCGTGCTAACTAAATTATATTACTTAGCACGCTAAGTAATAGAGTGCATCTTATGATTCAAGACATCAACACTTTGAGAGATCTGTCCCTTGCCGAAAAACTGTCTCGTGTCGCTCGTTTATGGAAGATGGTTGCCGACCGTGAGCTCGAACCGCTAAACCTAACTTACCCGCGCTGGACGGCGCTTTGGAAGCTGTATCGAATGGGCGACAACATCAGTCAAAAGCAACTTGCTGAAGCGCTTGAGATTGAGCTTGCCTCGTTGATGCGCACGCTAAAACTACTCGAAGAGCAATCGCTCATTACGCGACGTTGTTGTGAGCATGACAAGCGAGCACGAATTGTCAGCTTAACGGACGAAGGCAAAGAGCTGTTGATACAAATGGAAGAACGCATCTTGCAGGTTCGTCGAAAACTGCTCTCAGAAATCAATGACCAAGAGCTAAAGAAATTGGGCTTGGTCCTAGAGCAAATTGCTCACAATGCGCTCGATTCACTTGGCGAATAAAGTCAGAAATCCTAATAAAAAAGAGAAGTAAACGCCTATGACTCCAGACCAAAAGTTCGCGCGTTGGATCAAATATTCTTGCGTCGCGTTTGTCCTTGTCTTTGCCTATTTTCTTGTTGCTGATTTAGCAATGCCGTTAACTCCTCAGGCGATGGCTACCCGAGTGGTAACTAAGGTCGCCCCCCGTGTTAATGGGCAAATCACCCATCTTTATGTGGCAAATAACCAAGAAATTCAAAAAGGCGACTTGTTGTTCCAAATCGATCCGCAGCCATACAAGTTAGCGGTAGAAAAAGCGCAATTAAACTTACAACAAGTGATCCAAAACAATGAGCAGTTGGATGCCTCTATCACGGCAGCCAAAGCGGATGTGGAAGCGAGTAAAATCGTCGCTGAGCAAAAAATCCGTGAAGCTAATCGACTGAATACATTGTTCAGCCGAAACGGTACGTCTCAACAACAACGAGATGATGCGCAGAGTAGTGCAACAGCGGCAAAAGCGAATTTGCTAGCAGTAAAAGCCCGCCTGAAAGAGCTAGAAGTAAGCCGCGGCGAGCTCGGCGAAGCTAACGTCAACGTGCGTGTTGCTCAGAACCAGCTAAAACAAGCGGAGCTTAACCTTTCTTACACTCAAGTAAGTGCCGAGCACGATGGTGTTATCACGAACTTGCAGTTAGAGACAGGTGCTTACGCCGCTGCGGGGACGCCACTTATCGCACTGGTTTCGGATCAAGTTGATATTATTGCGGACTTTCGCGAGAAAAGTTTGCGTCATTTTAACCGTGATAGTCGAGCTCTGGTGGCCTTTGATAGTCTGCCCGGAGAGGTTTTTGAAGCCCGCATTACCAGTTTGGATGCCGGGGTAAGCTCGGGTCAATTTGATGCAGACGGCCGCCTCGCGACACCAACAGATTCCAACCGCTGGGTGAGGGATGCTCAGCGTTTGAGATTGCATTTGTCTATCAACGAACAGCCACAAGCTTTCCCGGCGGGTGCTCGTGCGACGGTACAACTATTGCCTGATAACATGATTTCAGGTTGGCTGGCTCGTCTGCAAATTCGTCTTTTGAGTACTTTGCATTACATCTATTAATTGGGAGGTGGTATGAAATTATGGGACCACCCCATGTCTGAGAACGATTTCAGACAATGCTTACGCATAGCAACAGGAGCAACCATCGGCTTTACACTGTGTAAGCTGTTTGGCTGGAACTACGGTGTGTTTTTCACCGTAACACCCATGCTTTTGCTCGGTATGGTACCGGTAGTGAACTTGCATGCATCAAGACAGTTAATCTTCTCCGCTGTTGTTTGTGGGCTAGAGGTTGGCATTTTGGGGGGCTTGTTTGGTAGCCATCCGGTGTTGATGACCTTGATTGCGTTCGGCTTGTTTCTTTACAAGTTTGCTTGTATGTCAAAAGGGAGTTTGTTTCTATTTGGCGCGAACAGTGTGCTTAGCTTGAGTATCATGCTGCACTTTGCTAGTTACCCGACAACGGATCTGAATGATCTTATTTTTAGTAACTTACAGGCGAACGTCTTGTCCATCATTGTAGCGTATTTGGTGACGTTTTTGATTCCTGATGCGGAACCTCGTCAACCGCCGCCAAAGCCTTCACAAGCCAAACAAAGCCATCGGATGCGACATGAGGCTCTTATGGGGGCGAGTATTGCAACCATGTCCTTTTTGGTGTTTCAGATCTTTGATTTGAACGATTCCATGTCAGCGCAGGCGACAACCTTGTTGCTCCTGTTTCCAATGCATTGGAATGGCGCCTTAGGTTACGCTCGTAAACGGGCGATGGGCACATTGCTAGGCGTGACCTTTGGTATCGTCGGGCAGCTCATTTTGTATGATTGGTCAGATACTTTGCTGTTTATTGTGCCGTTACTTTGGATTGGCGCGATGATATTCAGTTACATGCATGTGAAAGAATCCAGTGGTTCAGGTGCTGGCTTTGGCGGCCTCACTACTTTAGGGATCTTATTTGGACAGTATCTCACCCCCGATGGTGATCTGATCTTTAGTGCTTTGTATCGAGTCAGCAGCATACTGTTTGCCATCGTGGTCACTTTGCTTGTTACTTATGCCGTACATCGGTTACTCAACAGTTTTGCCGCGACGCGCTTTAGTCAATCATAGCCTTGACGCGTCTCAGTTCACTAAATCATACGTTGCTGGTCAGAAAGGACTGTTCCAGCAACTTGGTTTTCAAATCTTCAGTCATAGTAATGGGTTGCTCGAATCGAATGCCTATCACCCAGCCTTTGGGTTGCTTCTTTATATTGGCGATCAAGCAAGGATTTTCCTCTCCTATATGAATGCTAAGAGGTGATACCACCGAAACTCGGTCTCCAACCTTAAACTCAGGTTCAATAAAGGTCTGAACACCGACGCCTGCCAGTGAAAAATCAACCAAACTGCCGTCATAAATATTGCCGCTGTGATCGATGGTACAGTCCATTTGTAGCTTGTAACGCTCGTGCTCTCTAACAGGTTTAGTTGCGAACGTACCGGGTATGCGAATAAAGAGCAGAGGGGAAGGACGAACGGCTGTCATTAGTACACTGGATTTAAAAGCCAACACGTGACCAAGCTCAGTGTCGGAAACGCCGCGCACAATCACATCGGCGTTATGCAGTTTTCTCATCACTTGATCTTCGAGCAATCGCATCGGAATATCGAGGATCAAATAAGAATTTTCTTTTATTCCTAAATAAACGGTTGAGTAGCTGAATTTATCTTTTGGTCCAAATTCGAAGTTAATCGAGAGTTTCATCCCTGGTTTGAGGAATTTATGCAGTACATCTTTCGTATGAGTTGCTGGCATAAGATCTGAGGTTCCAATTTCTGATTGAAAAGAGGCTACCAAAACGCCGTTTTACTCATCAAGTGTGGTTTATAAAAGTTTTTGTCAATTAATCGCTATCTGTGAAGTGGTGGGCGATAAGTTTGAGTAAGTTCGTGCTTCATAAAGATTTGGCTAGCGACCACGCTACCGCAAGTGACCAGAATTAACGCGATCCAAGTTAGCGAATCCGGTTGTTCGCCAAAGATTGGAACGGCAAGCAACGTTGCGACAACGGGAGTGAGAGACCCAAATGCGGCGCTGGCTTCGGCGCCAATGATTTTTATGGCATAGATAAACGTAAACGATGCGATAAGCCCTGCGCCGACACCTTGTAACATTGCATGGCTAAACAGCTCCTTCCAAGGCCAATTGGAGATAGGCGTTACCGCTAAATAACTGTCTATCCAACCGAACCCGACTGCGATGATAAGCATAAGTAACGAGACGATGGCGACAAAACCCGCGCATACATAAGCGTTGAGGTTGGCTACTCGTGCACTGATAGTAAAAACCGCCCACATCAAGCTGCCAACTAAAAACATCGCGTGCCCTTGAAGTTGAGACCAGTTGTATTCTTCCCCGATATTAGATAGCAGAAACACAAAAATACCCAGCAGTACGGTGGAAAGACCAATAATGCGGTGATGACTCAGCGATTGTTGATAGAACAAGACTGCAATGGCAGAAACAAACAAAGGCAACGTGCCAGGTATTAAGGCGCTACCATGCGCGACGGGAGCGAAATGCATGGCAGTGCCCGCTACAAGTAAATAAGGTAAACCGCTACCCAAGACAATACCAGTAAGGTATTTGTTGGGAACGGCTTTTAGGGCGGCTTTATGTTTCATTACAAAAGGCAACAAGATTAGGCTAGGAACGAGAAAGCGCACCAAAGCAATATCAGCAGGTTGCAGTGCCGAAATTGCCCCACCTTTGAGCGAAATGAAAAAACCAGACCAAAGCAGTACGGTCACTAAAATTGCAGCGTATCCCAAAATCATCGTTGTCGCGTCCATGTGTAAAGTTCGCTGTAATTATTGAACGAAACTGACGCATCATGTTGGCAAAATGTGACGTACTTTGTTTCAGTATTGGTGTTAAACTGCGTTTAATTAATTAAATTTAGTGATTTTAGGCAAAGGGAGTTGGCATGGACAAAATTGATAGGCAGTTACTTCATCTCATACAGAAAGACGCCACATTAACGACAGCGGAGCTCGCTGACCAAGTAGGGCTCTCTGCTTCACCATGTGCGAGGCGCTTAAAACGTCTTGAACAAGAAGGGGTTATCAGCGGATATCGAGCGATGATCTCACGTGGCGCAGTAGGTATTGCGATGACGGTGTTCGTTGAAGTGAGTTTGAATAACCACCAAGCGTCGTCAATCGATGAGTTTGAAACCGCAATCGTCGATATGGATGAGGTGATTTCTTGTCACGTTGTATCTGGCGCTTACGATTATTTATTGGAAGTGGTAAGTAAAGATCTTCCCGGATACGAAAGCTTCACGAGAAAGCTGCAAAGGTTAGAAAACGTCAAAGACATCCACACACACCTTGCTATTCGGCAGGTAAAAGGAAATGGCTGTTTACCCATTTAATTTGATCATTGTCCTGTAGTGAGCAAGAGGGGAGATAAATGAAGTGGCTCGATAGATTGAAGATTGCCAACTACCACCGCAAGCGTTACAAACAATTTGGTAATGATAAAGCGCGTACGCTGGGTTGGCAGGACAAATATAGCCAAATCAGCCGATTTGAAGCGCTGACTCGTAGCCTTTGTTTAGAGGCAGTTAGTATTCTCGATATTGGCTGTGGCTTTGGTGATCTGCTTGAATATATTGAGAGCCAGAATCAATATCCAGCGCGCTATGTCGGCATTGATCTGCAGAAGCAGTTCATCACAAAGGCCAGAAAGAAAGCTTTTAAAACGCCTGTTAATTTCATTTGTGGCGACTTTTCTAAGCTTGTTCTTCCTCAAAGTGATTATGTGTTCGCGTCAGGTTCATTAAACTACAAATCGAGCAATGCCAATCATACGATTGAAATGATTGAGAAGATGTATCGAGCGGCTCGAATAGGCTGTGTGTTTAACTTACTCGATGAAGAAAAGCTGCCGAGCATGAGAATGCTAGAATCGCATAACAAAGTGGGGGTGTTGCGCTATTGTCGATGGCTATGCCCAGATGCACAATTAATCGAGGGTTACTCCGACCACGACTTCACGATTGTCATGATCAAAAAAGCGGAGCCAGTTTCCTAACTCCGCTTCATAAACTTTTAAGCCTTATTGGTGTTTGTACTGTGAGATCTTACAGTCACCAGTTTGTCTATCAACCTTAAATGAGAACGCGGCTGAATGGTATTCCCTTCCATCACTCCAAATTGTTTCTCCGAAGATTTTACATAGGTCCAAATCGCTAATTGAACCGAACTCTTTTACGTGCCTAACTACTGACAAAAACTTGGCTTTGGTAGCATTAGGACAATCCCTGTTACTTAATCGATTGATAACCATTTTTGTAGCATCATCTCCAGCCAAATGTGACTTTTTATTAAATTTTGTTAATGGGTAAATTAACCAAAAAACGCGCGTAAGTAAAGCATTATTGTGACGTATGTCTCTATAAAATGGCTGGTTTGGTTATTGGTTAATCAATTTTATTAAGGGGAACAGTCCCATTTTGTAACAGTTTAATGGCGAGAGCCTTGGGCGTATTTTAATGCACTCGCTTCTTTGTCATAAAGGTGGGCTAATCCCAGAAATTGTGAGGAGAGGGTCGTATAGTCTTTAGCCAGTTGTTGAGCGTTTTCTCGATACCATTCCGCACTGATTTGGTTCGCTGTTTCATTATTATGTCTGCAACTTTGAGCGAGCTTTTCCCAGCCATTGGCTGCCCACTGCGACTCGGTACTAAGCTTGATAAGCTCATTTGCTTTTTGCGTTAACTCTTCTTTGTACTGAACCGAGGCTTTTAGCTGATTTTGGAACAGGTTTTGATTGTACTTAGCGCGCCATAACAAACTGAGTTCATCTGTGGAAAAAGTTTGCGAAAGCAGTTGGCGCTGCTTGTGTTCACTTAACAAGGTGTTGAACACCTTAACATGCTGATTGTAGTTGGACTCTAAACGGTTGAATTGGGTAAGATTGTCATTCCAAGAAGATGGATTACATTGAACATTGGCGAACCCTAGCAAAGGGAACAAGATAAGTATCAGCATCCAATAGTGTTTGTTGATCATGATTGCTCACGTAAGTTAACCGTCTCTAAACAGTATAGATGGCGAGATAAGCACAAAGAATAAAAAGGAAAAGAACATGAAAAAAGTTCTCATCGCAGTGTTGATTCTTCTTCTGTTGGGTGGCGCGGGTGCTGGTTACTATTTCTTTTTCATGCAAAAAGACGAACCTGAAAAGCCTGTTGTGGCTAAAACGGAAAAGGCGCCTTTAGATAAAGGGGATGCCTCCAAACCCATCATGGATTTAGACGCGCCAGCTCCTGAAATCACGGAATATTACGTTATCGAGCGTCGCGTTAACGTTTACAACAAGCCTGATGATAAGTCTTTGATAGTTGATGCGCTTTACAAAGGCGAAAAAGTGTCTGTGCTGGAAAAGGTCGAGGGTTGGTTTCGTCTATCTGACTACATCGTTTACGAAGATGGTGGAGAAGAGACTGCGGAATGGGTCGACTCGAAAGGTCTCTCTGACGCTGAGCCAGTCATCAAAGAGCAAGAGCGATTAGAGATCTTGGATGGTTATCTGCAAAAGTCAGACGACTTGAAGGAGCATTTAGATATGTTCCGAAACAAAACCCAGCAATTGCTGAAAGATGAAACGTGTGATCCTAGTGATTTTGAAGAGCTCGGTGGTTGGGTTCGTTCTGTGACGTTCAAAAAGCGCAATGTTTACTTCATCTATTGCGGCGGTTTGGAGCAAGAGAACAAGATCTACTTAGATGTCGATAAGGGTGAGCTTTTTTATCGGTAACTTACGACCGATTACATTGGTTCTCTACAGACGTTTTGATAAAAGCAATAACGATGCAAACCTGAAATCAGAGATTTATAACTTTTTAGTTGTGAACCATAATCAATAGGAATACTATCATTGAGCCAAGTGACCTAACTTGGCTCTTTGTGTTTTTAGTGAGTCTCTATGCCTTGGATTTACCTTAGAAAATTGATTTTGCTGCTATTTGCAATGGTATTGCTACCAGTGCATGTATCTGCTGCGCAAATCGATCACAAGGCTCACGTACCGCACTTTTCTAAGCTACAACCTTTTGTAGCTGCAAGTGTATCGCCAAACTCTTCCGTCGATTTCTCTGAAGTTTCAGAAGAAAGTTCTCAATCTCCAGTATCTGAAGGTCATGCAAGTCTTGATTCCGTTGCTTTGTTTAACTCTCAACGCTGGACGTCTTACTTACGAGAAGGGCTTGATGACGAGCACGTAGATTTTGTCGGCGATCTCACGACTCCGTTTTACGCTGATGCGGGTTACGCATACAGCTTGATGGACATTAACTGGCGTCACAACCAGTCCACATTTTATCATTTCACAAGCGATCATCGCATTTCTGGTTGGAAAGAGACCAATGCCATGTACGTCGCACTCAATAGTCAGTTCTCTGCCTAAACACCATCTATTTGCACCATTGTGCACTCTTAACACGACGATTGTATTCGACAGGGCGCGAGCGTTCTGAGCATTTCATACCCTGAATTTATTCTGGGAGCATCTGTCGTGTGTTAAGCCTTGTTATTAAAAGCTTCACTTCATCGTGAAGGGATGATGTTTACATGAAAAAAACACCAAAGCAGCAAAAGAACAGAAAGCTGATGAATCACTACTCAGCTTGGAAATATGTCGTATTAATCACGACGGTCATTATCTTAACTTTAAGTGCGATCCCAACTTGGTTTGGCGAACAGCCTTCTATCCAGTTGACGTTTGCGGATCAAAACAACAGTGAAATGTCGGTTGTTCATCTGAATCAACTGCTAAAAACCAACCATATTTCAGCCGACAAAATCATTGAAAAAGACGGCAAAACAACCATTGTATTCGATGGTGAAGATGCGCAAAGTAAAGCTCGTGCGTTGTTAAACAAAGAGCTAAATAAAGACGACAGCATCACTTTCTCATACGTATCGGTTGCGCCAGAATGGTTGAATGAGATGGGCTTTAGCCCAATTAAACTCGGTCTTGACCTTCGTGGTGGCGTTCAGTTCTTGTTGAATGTTGATGTGAATAAAGCGTTTGAAGAGCAACGTGATGCGTTGATTGATGAAATTAAAGCGAATTTACGTGATCAGCGTGTTCGTGGTGTGCAAGTTCGAGCAGAAAGCGGCAACCGAATTACGGTAAACAGTGACAGCGAGCAAGCATTGTCGGAAGTGAACAAGTTCTTGCGTCAAAACTACCCTGGCTGGATTTCAAAAAGTTCATCTCGTGGCTTTGTGCTTGAACCGAGTGAACAAAATATCCAAGAATTTCAATCGTCGACTCTTCAACAAAACCTGAAGATCATGCGTGGTCGTATTGAAGAACTTGGTATCACAGAAGCACTAGTGCAACGCCAAGGTAAAGAGAGCATTCGAATTGAACTCCCTGGTGTACAAGATCCTGCTCAAGCGAAAAACGTTATTGGTGCAACAGCAAGCTTGGCGTTTTATGAAGTGAAAGATGCGAGCCAAGCACACAGCAGCCAAGATCTTGTTCTTCAAGACAATGACGGCCGTACGGTGATTTTGGCAAAACGACCAGTCCTAACGGGTGAGCACATCGTAAACGCTCGTGCTGGTGTCGACAAAATGGGTATGTCAGAAGTAAATATTTCTCTTGACCACGCTGGTGGTAAGAAAATGAGCGACTTCTCAGCAACTCACATCGGCAAGCCAATGGCGACCGTTTACCGAGAGTACAAGACAAACGATCGCGGTGTAACCGAGCGTAGTGAGCGCGTTATCAGCGTCGCGACTATTCAATCTCAACTTGGTAGCCAGTTCCGTATTACCGGAGCAGGTAGCATGGACGATGCGCAGCAGTTAGCGCTATTGCTTCGCGCGGGCTCACTAACTGCGCCGGTTACTATTGTGGAAGAGCGTACTATCGGTGCTTCTCTGGGTGCAGAAAACATTGAAAACGGTTTTGCAGCACTGGCTTTAGGTATGGGTTTAACACTGACCTTTATGGCACTTTGGTACCGCCGCTTAGGTTGGGTAGCGAACGTGGCGCTTTGTGCCAACATGCTTTGTTTGCTTGGCCTAATTGCTTTGTTACCAGGCGCTGTGTTAACGCTTCCTGGCATTGCAGGCTTAGTGTTAACCGTCGGTATGGCAGTGGACACCAACGTTATTATTTTCGAACGTATTAAGGACAAAATGCGTGAAGGCCGCAGCTTCGCTCAAGCAATTGATCTAGGCTTTGACAGCGCGTTCTCGACCATCCTTGATGCCAACATTACTACTATGATCACCGCCGTGATTTTGTACGCCATTGGTAATGGCCCAATCCAAGGCTTTGCCTTAACACTCGGATTAGGTTTGTTAACCAGTATGTTTACAGGCGTATTTGCCTCTCGAGCAATGATCAATTTAATTTGGGGCCGCGATGCCCGTCGTGATGTGAGGGTTTAATCATGGTCGAAATGTTAAAACAAAATATTCGTAAAATTCGCTACTTTACTACGCTAGTTTCCATCATTTTGACGGTGATCGCGTTAGTCGCTCTGGGCTTTAAAGGGTTGAACCTCGGCTTGGATTTCACTGGTGGTATGGTGACAGAAGTAAAGGTAGATAAGCAGCTAACTAACCATGATCTGCTTGACGTACTGCAACCAAAACTTGGTGAGTCAACGTCAGTAACACGTTCTGGTGAAGATGGCCGTTGGGTGATCCGTTACTCTGCGCCGGAAGAAGGGCAGACATTACCAAGCGTGGCAGATGTACTTAAGCCAATCTCTCACCAAGTTGATGTTGTCAGCAACAGTATTGTTGGTGCTCAAGTTGGCCAAGACTTGTTTGAACAAGGTGGCTTAGCACTGTTGATTTGTGTGTTGAGTATTCTCGGTTACTTGTGTTTCCGTTTTGAGTGGCGTTTGGCAAGCGGTTCACTGTTTGCTTTGGCCCATGATGTGATCTTAGTGCTTGGCTTCTTTGCAATTACTCAAATGGAGTTCAACTTAACCGTTTTTGCTGCTGTGCTGGCGATTTTAGGTTACTCATTGAATGACTCGATCATCATTGCAGACCGAATCCGTGAGCTGTTGATTGCGAAGCAGAGTTGGAAAACAGAAGACATCAATGACCAAGCTGTTATCGCGACGTTTTCACGCACCATGGTGACATCTGGTACAACACTGATCACCGTTGGAGCATTGTGGATTATGGGAGGAGCGCCTTTGGCTGGTTTCTCAACCGCGATGTTTATTGGTGTTCTGTCTGGTACATGGTCATCGATTTCGATTGGTACCGTGCTGCCAGAGTGGTTGAAACTGGAGCCGAAACATTATCTGCCTGTTGAGATCGACGCTGCGCCATAGCATCGTTCTTTTAAGGTAAAAGTGCTTGCGCTTTTTTTGTGCTTATTTCACACGCATCAGACGATGTTTTACTCGTCCCAAATCGAACTCTAAGATCTGTGAGCGCTTCATTGCTTCGACTTTATTCAACATCGACTCTTGGTAGCCTTTTTTCTTCATCCACTGAAGAGGTTCAGAGAAAGCATCTTCATTAACGACATAAGACTCGCCTTTATGCTCTCCTGCATAGACGTTCACAACCCACACTCGGGCCTGAAAATCTAGTACTTCACTCATCACTTGCGTGAACTTTTGAAAGAGGTTTTTCATTACTTTTAGTTCCGCTCTAACTCACAAACAGCCAAACACCAACGCCCATCATCAAAGTGCCTGCGAAACGGTTCATCAAACGTACATTTTTTGATTGGCCTAAAACACGTTTAAGCCCTTTACCGCCTGTCGCGTAAAGTGACATACAGATGAACTCGAACAGCAGAATGATCGAGACTAAAACCATGAGCTGTGGCGCCAAGGCTTTGCTTTGGTCGATGAATGGAGGCAAAAGTGAGATCATAAACGCCCAACCTTTAGGGTTCGCGATGGCGGTAACGAAGCCCTGCAGAACCAAATTCCAGTTACCTTTAGGTGGTGAAGTTGAGTTCTCCAAATTGATCGCGAGTTTGCCCCGAGATCGCCACATTTCGATACCTAAATAGAGCAAGTACGCACCGCCGCCAAATTTGAGGAAGGTAAACAGCCACGGATAATTGAGCATAACTGCGGCGATGCCGAGTACAGCAGAGATGGAAACCAGAGCGACTCCGGCGAGTTCCCCAATCATCATCCACAGTGTCCGGCGATAGCCGACACTCATTCCCAATGTGAGTGCCAACGTCATGCACATTCCTGGAGTAATCGAGACGAAAAAGAAAGTAGGGATGAACATACTGAGTAATGCAATATTCATATCTGTTGATGACTTAGTGATTAAAGAGAAGCCACAAAGATAGTGCAAAGCGGGAGAGGATGCTACTACAAAGCGAACGGTTGCTTTTTGTGTTAGTTAGCTGATGTTATTCGGATATTTAAAATTAAAATGAAATTATATTTTAATCTCTGCGTCATAATAGTGCGTATTGCACCAGTATGAGACAAACTCTTATATCGATCTTCGATTAAATATATTTAATTGTTCATATTTTTTCGTTGTTTATTTTCATTGTTTTAAATAGCTATGTTGATAACTAAATTGTCATTAAATGCAGTAATTAAATGATATGTTTGATAATTGTCTTTACTGATATTTGAATTATTATTCTAATCTTGTTTTTGCCATAATCATTTAGACTTAAAATTCAGATCTTAAATCATGACATAATGTAACGTCTGCTGTTCTGTATGTAATCATATGATATATAAGGATTATTTTACCGTATTGGTAGACTAATGTTTCAGGTAAGTACTATTAAAAACAATGAGTTATGAAGATTTAACCATTTTATAACATTTCATGTGTAATGAGATCTAAATCAATCTTATGCAAATGGATTAGTTTTTTATTTGAAATGTAATATTTCTAGGTTAACTTAAAATAAAAGGCAGCACAGGATTGGTTGTCAAAAGAATAAATAAACACGTCAGTTGGTGAACTATTTCATCAGTGTATTAAGTTTGCTTTTTAAATGCCGTTAAGAATGGAGTCTTCAATGAAGAAAGTCGCTTTGATCACTGGATCAAAAGGCGGAATTGGTTCTGCTATTTCCTCTCAATTAGTCAATGACGGTTACCGTGTAATCGCTACTTATTTCACAGGTAACTACGAATGCGCGCTGGAGTGGTTCAACAGTAAAGGTTTTACCAAAGATCAGGTTCGCCTTTTTGAGTTGGACGTAACAAACACCGCTGAGTGTGCAGAGAAGTTAGCGCAATTGCTTGAGGAAGAAGGAACCATTGATGTTGTTGTCAACAACGCAGGTATCACACGCGATGGCGTGTTTAAAAAGATGACTGCGCAAGCTTGGAATGATGTCATCAATACCAACCTCAATAGTCTATTCAACGTTACGCAACCCCTATTCGCAGCAATGTGCGAAAAAGGTGGTGGTCGTGTCATCAATATCTCTTCAGTCAATGGTCTAAAAGGGCAGTTTGGTCAAGCAAACTACTCGGCGGCGAAAGCTGGGATGATCGGTTTCTCTAAAGCCTTGGCATACGAAGGCGCTCGCTCGGGTGTGACGGTCAATGTTATCGCTCCGGGGTACACAGGTACGCCAATGGTTGAGCAAATGAAGCCAGAAGTGTTGGAATCCATCACGAACCAAATCCCAATGAAACGCCTTGCGACACCAGAAGAAATTGCAGCATCAGTGAGCTTCTTGGTCAGCGATGCCGGCGCCTATATCACCGGTGAGACTTTGTCGGTGAACGGCGGCCTATACATGCACTAAGGAGATAAGATGATGGAAAAAGTATTTATCGTAGCGGCGAAGCGTACCCCAATCGGCGCTTTTGGTGGCAGCCTGAAAAATACCTCAGCTGGCGATCTGGCAGCAGTAGCGATTAAGGGCGCGTTAGAAGCAGCAAAGTTGGCTGGCGACAAGGTTGACGAAGTGATTGTCGGCAACGTTGTTGGTGCAGGTCAAGGCATGGGTGTTGGCCGCCAAGCCGCATTGTTTGCTGGGATTCCTGAATCTGTTCCTGCATATGGCGTAAACATGGTTTGTGGTAGTGGTATGAAAACGGTCATGGACGCAGTTTCTCATATCCGTAGTGGCGATGCAGAGATCGTTGTTGCAGCGGGTGTTGAGGTCATGTCTCAGATTCCGTTTGCCGCACCAAGCAGCATTCGTGATGGCAATAAAATGGGCAATCTGGAGCTGAAAGATCTGCTCGTAGCGGACGGTTTAACCGACGTTTACAACCAATATCACATGGGTGTGACGGCAGAAAACGTAGCAAAAGAAATCGGCCTAACTCGTCAACAGCAAGACGAATATGCGTTGTCGAGCCAACAGAAAGCGGTAGCCGCTATTGAAGCAGGTAAATTCAAAGACGAAATTGTGCCAGTGGAAGTGCAACAGCGTCGAGAAACCGTACTATTCGATACCGATGAATACCCAAAAGCGAACGCAACAATGGAAGCTTTAAGCAAGCTGCGTCCTGCTTTTGACCGCGAAGGCACAGTGACTGCTGGTAATGCGTCGGGCATTAACGATGGCGCGAGTGCGATTATCGTTGCGTCTGAAAGCGCAGTTAAAGCGCACGGATTAACGCCGCTTGCTGAGATTGTAAGCTACGCGCAATCGGGTCTTGATCCGAAAATCATGGGCTTAGGTCCAGTTGAATCGGTCAATAAAGCACTCGCAAAAGCGGAACTCACAGTAAACGACATCGACGTTTACGAGTTAAACGAAGCATTTGCAGCGCAAGCACTTGGCGTGATTCATCAGTTGGCGGAAACCAACCAAGTTCCAGTTAATGCGATTCAAGATAAAGCGAACTTTAACGGCGGTGCTATCGCGCTAGGCCACCCGCTTGGTGCATCGGGCAACCGAATTTTAGTGACGCTTGTTCACGAGCTTCATAAGCAAAATGGTCAATATGGTGTTGCTTCACTTTGTGTGGGCGGCGGCATGGGCACGGCTGTGGTTGTAAAAGCAGTTAAGTAATTATTTAAACGGACATTTTTAATTCTTTCTCTAGGAGATAAACCATGTACACTGATTTTTTCAAAACATTTAGCGATCAAACTGAAAAAAATCTAGAACCTTACTTGAAGTTCAACAAGCTAGTGACAAAAAACGTAGAAGTGTTGACTGAGCTTCAACTGAACGCAATTCGCACTTACAGCGAAGTGGGTCTAAACCAGATGAAAGCAGCGTCAGAAATCAAAGACGTGACATCACTAACTGCTTTCAACAGCCAACAACTAAGCGTGCTTACTAAGCTTTCTCAGCAAATGATGGATGACAGCAACAAGCTTCAAGCCATTGCAAAAGAGTTCAAAGAAGACGTTGAGAAGATGACTTCGGAAAATCTAAAGACTGTTACTCCAGCGTAATTTGTCCGATTCTCGCCGCCCCTAGATTTGGGCGGCGTTGTTTTTTCCGAATATAGGAGTAAGACTATGTTTCAACACTTCTTTTCGGACTATCTTGTGAAGCTTCAGGAAACCAATCATCAGTGGTGGCATGATTTCGAAGTGAACAAGGCAGTCGTGAACTCTCCTTTAAACAAGGCCATGCAAGAAGTGAACTTTGAGGATACTGCCAAACTGTTCGAACAAGCTGCGAATCAGCCTGCTGCGATTTTAAAGCTGCAAGCACAGTGGTGGGAACAGCAACTGCAAATTTGGCAGAATGTTGCATTGGCGGGGAATCAAGCACAAATCATTGAAGCTGAAAAAGGGGATAAGCGTTTCTCAAACGAAGCGTGGCAAAATGAAGCCATGTATAGCTTCATCAAACAATCCTACCTTTTATTCAGTAAGACCTATCTTGATACCATCGAGTCTTTAGAAGGCTTAGACGAAAAGACGAAAGAACGTATTATTTTCTTCTCTCGCCAAGCCATTAACGCACTTTCTCCTTCCAACTTCATCGCAACAAACCCAGAGCTTTTGAAGCTGACACTTGAGCAAAACGGCCAAAATCTACTGGCTGGCTTAGAGCAGTTGAAAGAAGACGTTGAGTCGAGCGCAGACATTTTAAAAGTGCGTATGACGAACAACAACGCTTTCCGAGTGGGTGATGACGTTGCGACAACCGCTGGCGATGTGGTGTTTCAGAATGAGTTGTTTGAGCTTATTCAATATCGTCCGTTAACAGAAAAAGTCAATGCGACACCACTGCTTATCGTTCCGCCTTTCATCAACAAATACTACATTCTTGACCTCACTGCGAAGAACTCGATGGTTCGCTGGTTGCTTGAACAAGGCCACAGTGTGTTCATGATTTCTTGGCGTAATCCAGGTAAAGCGCAAGCGCATGTTGAATTTGGTGATTACGTTACTGAAGGCGTTGTGAAAGCGGTTTCTGCGATTGAAGAAATCACAGGGCAAGAGCAAATCAACGCGGCAGGCTACTGCATTGGTGGTACGGTTTTAGCGAGCACTGTTGCGTACTATGCAGCAAAACGTATGAAGAAGCGCATCAAATCGGCGACGTTCTTCACAACGCTTTTGGATTTCTCTCAACCGGGCGAAGTCGGCGCGTACATTAACGACACAATCATTAGCGCTATCGAGACGCAGAACAACGCAAAAGGTTACATGGATGGTCGTTCACTGAGCGTAACATTCAGCTTGTTGCGTGAAAACAGCTTGTACTGGAACTACTACGTCGACAATTACTTGAAAGGTAACAGTCCGGTTGATTTCGACTTGTTGTACTGGAACAGCGATAGCACCAACGTCAGTGCCGCGTCTCATAATTTCTTGCTTCGTGAGCTCTATCTAGAGAACAAACTCGTGCAAGACAAAGGCGTTAAAATTGGCGGAGTGTGGATTGATCTCAACAAGATCAAAATTCCTAGTTATTTTGTGTCGACGAAAGAAGATCACATCGCGCTTTGGCAAGGCACATACCGAGGTGCATTGCACACTGGCGGCAATAAGACCTTTGTATTAGGCGAATCGGGTCATATTGCTGGTATTGTTAACCATCCTGCTAAAAACAAATATGGCTACTGGTTAAATGACACTCTTGATGACTCAGCTGATGAGTGGTTGAGCAATGCAGAACACAGAGAGGGTTCTTGGTGGACGCATTGGAACGAATGGTTATTGCAATACAACCCGCAAGAGCAGGTTGAACCATTCCCTGTGGGCTCAGAAAATTACCCAGTGATTGATGAAGCGCCAGGACAATACGTTAAGCAAGTTCTGCCAGTGAAAGAGTCTTAAAACTCCCTATAGCAGTAATCTTTAGCGGCCGACATGGTCGCTTTTTTTATGGTTGGATAAGCGATCATTACGCTATCAAAAAAAAGCCCGACATGGTCGCTTTTTTTATGGTTGGATAAGCGATCATTACGCTATCAAAAAAAAGCGCCGAGCATTTGCTCGGCGCTTAGTGTCAACAAAATAGGCAATAAAAAGTTGACGGGGTAGAGATGAACTAACCTTGCGGTTAAACCTCTTTATCCTTACCTAGTGAGAGTAGCCATAAAGAGACTGCTGCTACTCCTACAAAGCCGGAAAGAATAATCACTGGCATTGCGCTGTATCCAAGGATATGCCAAATCACAGATTCTAAAGTACTCATGGTTTGTCTCCTTATTGCCAGCCTTCAACGCCACTCATGTCAGGCAGCTTGTGAGCAATACCTTTGTGACAATCTACACAGGTCTTGTCGCCAGAAGCTAACGCTGTTGAGTGTTGAGCCGCCGCACGCGAGCCCTGCTGTGAGTAGTCCATGTAATCAAACTCGTGACAGTTGCGACACTCTAGAGAGTCATTCTTCTTCATACGAGCCCATTCGCGCTCGGCTAGATGGCCACGACGAGCTTGGAACTTCTCTGGTGTATCAATGGTGCCAAGAACGTAGTGCGCAAACAGTTCTTTTGACGCTTGAACTTTACGTACGATCTTATCTGTCCATTCATGTGGTACGTGACAGTCAGAACAGATTGCACGAACGCCTGAACGGTTAGAGTAGTGGATCGTCTCTTGGATTTCTTTCACGATAGGTGCGTGACACCCAGAACAGAATTCTTCCGTGTTCGTTGCTTCCATACCCGTGTTGAATGCGCCCCAAAACAGAAGACCACCGGCAAAGCCTAAGAATAAAACCACACCAGCGGCAGCTTTACTTGGGTTCTTCAGTCTCTTCCAAAACGCTTTAAGTATTTTCATAAATGACCTCTTAGTACTTGCGTTTCAACTACTGAAGTGAATCAACTGACTGGAATTCATTTTCCACTAGCGGTTTCGCATTGGTTTGTGGAACGTGACATTGCAGACAGAAGTAACGACGAGGAGAGACATCAGCAAGTACTGCATCTTGGCGATTTACATAGTGCGTTACACTGATTTTTGTTGCGCCAGACTCTTTCGCGTTTTTCCAGCTATGACATGCAAGACACTTGTTTGCGTTCAGTGACACTTCGTAGCTACGGATGCTATGTGGAATTAACGGTGGCTGATAAACAAAGCTGTCTTCAACGATTTGGTCTTTCGGAAAATCTTTAAATTCGTCTGCAGGGCGAGTGTCTTCCAGCTGAGTCATTCCGCGTAGCGACTCAAGGCCACCTGTGCCTCCTGGATTGTCCAACTCTGCTTGCGCAATGCCTGTTACTAATGCACCTACAGATAAAAGTGCGACAAGTAATTTTTTCATCATTTCATCTCCGCCTATATGGCTTAAATTCTTTATGAGGCCGCCGCTATGACGGCCTTTACGTTCGTGATTTGACGGTTAAGCAACCTTAGTGATTTTGACTGGACACTTCTTAAAGTCTGTCTGTTTAGACAGAGGGTCAGTCGCATCAAGGATTAGCTTGTTGATCAAAATACGAGCATCAAAGAACGGTACGAATACCAAGCCTTTTGGCGGACGGTTACGACCGCGCGTTTCAACGCGAACGCGTACTTCGCCACGTTTGTTCGCGATAACCACTTCTTCACCGCGACGTACGTTGCGCGCTTTCGCATCTTCTGGGTGCATGTAACAAACCGCATCCGGTACTGCTTTGTACAGCTCAGGTACACGACGAGTCATGGTACCAGTGTGCCAGTGCTCAAGAACACGGCCTGTACATAGCCATAGGTCGAATTCTGAATCTGGCACTTCTGGTGGCGCTTCGTACGGTGCAGAGATGATCTTCGCTTTGCCGTCGGCATTGCCGTAGAAATCCCAACCAGAGCCCGCTTTCGCGTATGGGTCCGAGCCTTCTTTGAAGCGCCATTGTGTCTCTTTACCATCAACGACTGGCCAGCGTAGACCGCGTACGGTGTGGTACACATCGTATGGTGCTAAGTCGTGACCATGGCCGCGGCCGAACGTTGCGTATTCTTCAAACAGACCTTTTTGAACGTAGAAACCGAAGTAGTGCGAATCGTCGTTCAGTTCACGTGCCTCTTCAAGCGGGAACTTGTCAACTTGGCCGTTTTTGAACAGCATGTCGTACATGGTTTTGCCACGGTACTGAGGCGCTTTCGCTAGAAGTTCTTCTGGCCATACTTCTTCCATCTTGAAGCGTTTAGAGAACTCCATTACCTGCCATAGGTCAGACTTAGCGTCGCCTACCGTGCCTACTTGTTGGTACCAAGCTTGAGTACGACGTTCTGCGTTACCGTAAGCGCCTTCTTTTTCAATCCACATCGCTGTTGGAAGGATAAGGTCAGCCGCTTGAGCGGTAGCCGTTGGGTATGGGTCAGAAACAACGATGAAGTTTTCTGGGTTACGGTAGCCAGGCAGACGTTCAGTGTTAATGTTCGGACCAGCTTGCATGTTGTTGTTACATTGAACCCAGTAACAGTTCAGTACGCCATCGTTCAGCATACGGTCTTGAAGTACCGCGTGGAAACCTGGTTTTGGTGGAATCGTGCCTTCAGGCAGTTTCCAGATTTTTTCTGCGATTTGGCGGTGTTTAGGGTTAGCAACCACCATGTCCGCTGGTAGACGGTGAGCAAACGTACCAACTTCACGAGCTGTACCACACGCCGATGGCTGACCAGTTAGTGAGAATGGGCTATTACCCGGAGTAGCGATTTTACCGGTTAGAAGGTGGATGTTGTAAACCAAGTTGTTCATCCACACGCCGCGAGTATGTTGGTTCATGCCCATTGTCCAAAGTGACATTACTTTCGTGTTTGGATCGGCGTATTGTTTCGCAAGCTCAATCAGTTTTTCTTTCTCAACACCCGAGATCTCAGACGCTTTCTCAACCGTGTATGGCGCTACAGACTTCTTGTACTCTTCGAAAGAGATTGACGTCAGTTTGCCTGAGTTAGGGTTTTTCGCAGCTTTTTGTAGCGGGTCGTCGTCACGCAGACCGTAACCGATGTCGGTGTCTGCTTGAGTGAAGTTCGTGTGTTTGTTCACGAAATCCCAGTTGACTGCATCGTTTTCGATGATGTAGTTCGCGATAAAGTTAGCAATCGCAAGGTCAGACTGTGGGTTAAAAATGTAGCCGTGATCTGCCAACTCGAATGAACGGTGGTAGTAAGTTGAAAGTACGTTTACGCGAACATGCGGATGGCTCAGGCGACGGTCAGTAATACGAGTCCATAGTACTGGGTGCATTTCTGCCATGTTCGAACCCCAAAGCACGAATGCATCAGCGTTCTCGAAGTCATCGTAACAGCCCATAGGTTCATCGATACCGAAAGCACGCATGAAACCTACTACCGCAGACGCCATACAGTGACGCGCGTTAGGATCAATGTTGTTAGAACGGAAACCGGCTTTCATCATTTTCGCCGCCGCGTAACCTTCCATTACAGTCCATTGGCCAGAGCCAAACATACCAACGCTAGTTGGGCCTTTTTTCTCTAGGGATGCTTTCCATTTTTCTGCCATCGTATCGAATGCGACGTCCCACGAAACCGGCGTAAACTCGCCATCTTTGTGGTATTTGCCGTCTTTCATACGAAGAAGAGGTTGAGTCAGACGGTCTTGACCGTACATGATCTTAGAAAGGAAGTAGCCTTTGATACAGTTTAGGCCTTTGTTTACTGGTGCTTCTGGGTCACCCTGAGTAGCAACGACTTTGCCGTTTTGAGTACCAACAAGAACAGAACAGCCTGTACCACAAAAACGACAAGGCGCTTTGTCCCATGTGATTTTGGTTTGATCAGAGCTTGCAATCAGGTTCGCTGCAGATGCTGGTAGTGTAATACCTGCGACAGCAGCAGCTGATGCAGCCGCGTTTGCTTTCACAAACGCACGTCTTGTCATTTTCATACTTCACCCTCGATTTGGGAATGTTGTGTTCCAGTGTCTTCTTCATCCGTTTCTTCAAGCGCAGTTTCGATTTGGTGATAAACCAACACTGTGCTCAAAACATTCGGTAAATTGTTAATGGCATCGATAGTGTCTGTGATGAAACCTTGGTTTTTGGTTTCAAGCACCACAACGATTTTGCCTTCTGGACTGTCTCCGTAAATTTCCGCGTTTTCATACGTTTCAATTTGCGTCTTAATTTCATCCAGATGCTCAGGCAGCACGTGCACTACTAAACTTGAAATATGCACTTCATTTAGTGACATATAGCTCTCTCATTTATTGCCGTTTACCGTATATACGGCTTAGGCTGTTATATTGCTCACATTGATGGATGAAGTCGGGCACACAGAAACACATGCGCCGCAGCCGTTGCATTCATCAAGGTTTAAATTGGGTTGTGCTACTTTTCCCAGTTCTAACTTGAACTGGATTGCCATTGGGTCGCACATGTCCCCACAGCTTCTGCACTCGACATTTTGCTTTGCTAAACAGCCATCACTAATTACTGCTTTTGCGTGCCAAGGTTGCTCGGTTTCTTCTAAAAAGAGCGGCTCTGGACAAACATCTGCGCATTGATAGCAAAACGTACATTCATCAATAGAAAAATCGACTGAAGGGAATCCGCCATCACTTTTGGTTATAATTTTCGTTTCGCAGGCGTCAATGCACTTTCCGCAACGAGTACAACCATCCGTGAACTGTTCTGGTCGGGCTAACCAAGGTAGGCGAACGGCGTTATCGGTATGCGTTTTTCTTGCAAAGAGTCTTCTTCTGGAAAGGTCTACCACTTAGTCACCTCGAAACTTGGAACCCAAACTAAGCATAGTCCACAATTTTCATTAATAAACTGTCATTAAAGCTAACGAAATTGTAGTTTTTGACATATTTGTATAAATACCTCTTAGGAGGTAATTGGGATGCAATATTGTTTTGGATCAATAAATTCCATCGCAGGTGATCACATATTGATAAAGTTGAAAGTCAATGGGTTCATTGCGTGTACAAGTTGGACAATTAATAGGCGAGGAACTCTGATTGTTTAAAAATGTGAAAAAGTCAGTAACGCGCACGATTGCGTCCGCGATGCTTCTGATTTTGTTGTTATCAGTAGCAACGACTGGCTTTGCTATTTTTACCCTTGCGTCAAGCCTAAATGACGCAGAAGCCGTCAACGTGGCGGGGTCGATGCGCATGCAAAGTTATCGTTTAGCACACGACATTCAGATTCGATCTGTTGATTATTCTTCACATATTGACGCATTTGAGCACTCTATTTACTCGCCTTCGATGAAAGCACTTCAGCATTGGTCTGTGCCGGAAGACATCACTCACGATTACTATCGCTTAATCATGCGATGGCACGAGTTAAAATCGGTGTTGAGAGGGGAGGACCCAAGCCAATATCAACTCTTGGTCGCGGGCTTTGTTCAGCAGATCGACGACTTTGTGTTTAAGCTGCAAAACTTTTCTGAGCAGAAGCTCATCAACTTAGCTTGGATTGGCGGGTTAGGGTTGGGCGGTATTCTTTGCGCCAGTATGTTTGTTGTCCACTTTATCCGTTTGGAAGTTGTGAGGCCGCTGCGTGCACTAGTATTCGCAAGTGAACGAATTAAAAATCGCTCTTTTGATATCAATTTAGCGGTGTCAAGTGACAACGAAATGGGCATACTCACGCGCACCTTCAATCGGATGGCGACAGACCTCGGTAAGCTCTATCGTGGATTGGAACAGGCGGTAGACGAGAAAACTCGCAAGCTGCAACATGCGAATCAGTCTTTAGAAGTACTTTATGATTCCTCAAAAGAACTCACAGCATCGCGCATTAATCAGGATAATTTCCAGGCGATTTTGAAGCACATTGCGAGCTTAGAAGGCATTAAAGCGGTGAAGCTTGAAATCGAACAGTTGGGAGAGCCTAATTGGATCCTTACGGAAGGGGAAGAGTGCTGCCATGATTGTGATGATGAATGTCATGCAGAACCTTTAACGTTAGATGGCGAACATCTCGGTTCTCTATATTGGAAAGCAGGCTTACCGTGCCCGAACGAGACGCTAATTGACAACTTTGTACAAATTCTCTCGCGAGCGGTGTATTACAATCGCGCACAGCGTCAAGCAGAGCAAATTTTGTTGATGGAAGAGCGCGCGACCATTGCTCGAGAACTTCACGACTCTTTGGCTCAAGCGTTATCCTATTTGAAAATTCAGGTCGCTTTATTAAAGAGAAGCGTGAAAAATCTTCCTGACGAAAAGGCCATCGCTCAAGCCAATCAAGTGATTGCAGAGCTGGATACGGGGCTGTCGGCTGCTTATACCCAGTTACGTGAGCTGTTAACGACATTCCGTCTGACGATCAAAGAAGGCAGTTTTGGCCAAGCGCTGCAAGAGATGGTCGAAACGCTTAATGAGCAAACAACGGCAGAAATTACGTTGAAAAATAGACTTTCATCGACGGAATTAGATGCGCATCAACAAGTCCATTTACTACAGTTGATCAGAGAGGCGGCACTGAATGCGATTAAGCATGCGCAAGCTGACCATATACATATTCAATGTCTTGATTGTGATGGGAAAGTCACAGTAACCGTCTCCGATGACGGGGTAGGCTTTGAACATCAGGACGAAAAAATTAATCATTACGGTATGACGATCATGCAAGAGCGAGCAGCGAGACTGCACGCCGATCTACAGATTGAAGCATCAATAAACAAAGGGTGCACCGTAAAACTCGAATTCCAACACAGTAAGGAAGTAAACTTTGACAGTGTGTAAAGTAATGCTGGTGGATGATCATCCACTGATGCGACGTGGTATCCATCAACTCCTGAGCTTTGAGCCAGAGTTTGAAGTCGTTGCAGAAGCGAGCAATGGCGCAGATGCAGTCGCAAAAGCGCATGAGCTTGAGCTCGATTTGGTACTGCTAGACCTCAACATG
Organism: Vibrio sp. VP6; assembly: GCF_028823755.1. Lineage (NCBI taxonomy): Bacteria > Pseudomonadati > Pseudomonadota > Gammaproteobacteria > Vibrionales > Vibrionaceae > Vibrio > Vibrio sp. VP6. Next base: position 17,628 of record NZ_JAPEID010000039.1, on the reverse strand, counting down.
AAAGGCATGTCTGGGCTGGATACGTTAAAAGCGCTGCGAGCAGATGGCTGTGAGGCGAGGATTGTTATTCTGACCGTTTCAGACAGCCCTGCGGATATTGAAGCGATTGTACGCAGTGGCGCGGATGGCTATTTGTTAAAAGATACAGAGCCGGATGAGCTTGTTGAGCTACTCAAACAGGCCCATCAGGGTGACAAGGCATACAGTCAAGAGGTTGCCAAGTATTTGAGTGAACGCTCTGATCATGAAGATGTTTTTGATTCGCTAACGGATCGCGAAACGCAAATCCTGCGAGAGGTGGCAAGAGGCTTCCGTAATAAGCAGATTGCCGATCGTTTGTTTATTTCTGAATCGACGGTAAAAGTACACATGAAGAGCCTACTTAAGAAGCTTCAAGTACCTTCTCGTACGGCGGCAACGGTACTTTACTTAGAGCGCTTCGGAGATATCAAATAATCACGCTGTCATCGCTGTGTTGCGACCTTATCTTTTGATTATTAAATAATTTTTAGAAAAGCAGAAATGAAAAAACCGCCATTAAAGGCGGTTTTTTCATTTGTCTGGGCGAATAGAATACAAGTCACTGTTGTGCTTGCCGCACTCCAGATAATACTGATGCGCCACCTTTTTATTTTCGGCGACGACGATCATACTATGCATTTTCCCCTGTTCGAAATATCGAATTTCATATTCTACACTGGTATCAAGTTGCTCAGCGGCTGCCATACTTCGCCTCCATAACCTATCCTAAAATCATCCATGCAAATAATATGCCGTTATAGGGAGTGCTGTTCGGTACAAAAAATGACCGATAATTGCGCTCTAACTCACTTTTTGCGGATAGTTGTGATCAAAAAGTTAATTTCAAACTCTATATACTATGAGGGTGGCAATGAGTAATTGTCACACTGGCGTAAGTTTGCCGCAATATTAAGTGATACAAGTTGAGTATAGAACTTAATCAATAGAAAAGGGAATACGAATAAGTGATTAAATTATCGAGTTTATCCAATAAAGTTCTTCAATACGGATTCGTGTTCTTGTTGGTTATTTTATTGGCCGGATGTACGAAAAAGTTTCTATATAGCAACATCGATTGGTTTGTTATTGAATATTTAGATGACTACGTATCGCTTAACGATGAACAAGAAACGTTGTTAGAAGAGCGACTATTGCTATTAGCAGATTGGCATAAGAAAGAAGAATTACCGTTATATATCGATCACTTAAAAGAGCTTGAGAATATTAATGCAAACAATATTACTCTTGCGTTTTTGCAGCAAAACCGAGAAAAAATGAAAGCGCACTATGACCGTATTGTGTCGAGATCGGCGCCAGATTTGTTCTCTTTGAGCTTACAACTGACGCCAAAGCAACAACAAGAGTTTTTGCAAAACGTGCGAAAGGACTATCAAGAAAGAAACGCAAAATATGCGGATAAAACCGAAGCAGAGATCAGAGAGATTATTTTAGAGAATACTAAGGAGTGGATGGAAGAATGGATTGGGGAATTGAATAGCGATCAAAAACGGTACGCAAAACAAATTTCCCAGCAAACGATTTTGAATAGTCCACTTTGGCGAAATTATCGCGCTTCAATATATCAAGAGTTGGAATACCTTTTTGAAAATCAGTCCAACAGTGTTGTCTATCAACAAGTATTTATGCAGTTATTGTTCGAGCCGGAAAGCTATTATAGCGAGCAACTATCCGAGAATATCGATCACAACCTTGGGTTAGTGGATCAATTGACTTTAAACGTAGCGAAGTCCATGACCGATAAACAGTGGATCCACTTCCACAATAAAGTCAAAGAATGGCGAGTGTTAGCAGAAGAACTCCAAGATTAAACATATTGAAAACAAATGGTTATCGTTATGTATGCCAGGCTGAACCGAGACTTTCTGATGAAAAAATGATTCAAAGCAAATTCTTATTGAACTAAGAGCGTAACATGGAGTGAGGTTTATTACGGGCACTAGGCGGCCTCGCATTTAAATAACATTAGGTAGCTGAACTCATCCAGAGTAATTGGAGTTCATTCGTCAGAGCTACCTATGTTCGGCAAACCTTAGTATTGCCGGTTTGTTTGAGTACGATGCGTAGTCTGGTGTTGATCGCTTAGAACAATGAGAATAAATATGAAGCATTTAGTTGAAAGATTCCTTCGCTACGTCACGTTTGACACCCAATCAAACCCCTATGTTGCCCAATGCCCAAGTTCACCTGGCCAACTCGTTTTTGCAGAGTTGTTGAAACAAGAGATGCTAGATCTTGGTTTGAGCGATGTGACTTTAGATGAACACGGTTACTTGATGGCAAAACTGCCGTCGAATGTTGATTACGATGTTCCACCAATCGGCTTTATCGCCCACATGGATACTGCACCAGATGCGTCTGGTAAGAATGTAAATCCGCAATTTGTTGAAGACTATCAAGGTGGCGATATTGCACTTGGGTTGGGAGACGAAGTGTTGTCTCCGGTTCAGTACCCAGACTTGCACAACCTGCACGGCCACAATTTGATTACCACCGATGGCACAACGTTGCTTGGCGCGGACAACAAAGCGGGCATCGCAGAAATTTTGTCTGCGATCGCGATGTTGATTGAGAATCCAGACATTCCTCATGGTGACATTTGTATCGGTTTTACGCCGGATGAAGAAATCGGTCGTGGTGCGGATTTGTTTGATGTTGAGAAGTTTGGCGCGAAATGGGCATACACTATCGATGGTGGCCCGCAAGGCGAACTTGAATATGAGAACTTCAATGCGGCAAGCGCTGATGTGATTTTCCATGGCGTAAGCGTTCATCCAGGTACGGCTAAAGGCAAAATGGTCAATGCGATGAATTTAGCGGCGCAATTCCAAGTTAAAATGCCAGCAGACCAAACCCCTGAAACCACCGAAGGGTATGAGGGTTTCTTCCATCTGAAATCGGGAGAACTGGGTATCGCCCGCAGTGAACTTGGTTACATCATCCGCGATTTTGACCGTGAAGGGTTAGAAGAGCGTAAGGCGCTGATGCAAAAACTTGTCGATGAAATGAACGCAGGTCTGAAACACGGTTCTGTCGAACTTAAGATTACCGACAGTTACTACAACATGCGCGAAATGGTTGAGCCGCACCCTCACATTATCGAATTAGCGAAACAGGCAATGGAAGCGTGTGATGTTGAACCGTTGATCAAACCGATTCGTGGTGGTACGGATGGCGCGCGGTTATCCTTTATGGGATTGCCTTGCCCTAACATCTTCACCGGTGGTTTCAACTTTCATGGTATCCATGAATTTATCTCTGTAGAGATGATGGAAAAATCTGTCCTTGTGATTGTAAAAATAGCTGAACTTACCGCTAAAAAACACGGTTGATGGAACGTTCACCCACTCAATTCAATTGAATGGGTGACATCGATACAAAAAAGCCCAGACAATTTGTGCGTCTGGGCTTTGTAGTTTTGGGAAGGACTAACGAACGTCTTTATCCTCGAAATTGATGTCGTCTAGCGGTAGCCAATCTACCTCAACACCCGCCTGATCAAACATATCTTGGCTCACTTGGATTTTATCTCCCCAGCGAGATAGAAAGTCTTCAGACTGCTCTGGGCAGTGAACGCGCGAAATGCCTGTTTGAATGATCTTTGCAGCGCAGTTCGGGCACGGGAAGTGCGTTACCCAAATGTCACAACCATCCAAATCGCGTTTTGAAAAGAGAATTGCGTTCTCTTCTGCATGCAGAGTTTTTAAGTATTTCAGTTCACGTTCGTCGGTGTCTACACTGTCCGAAACACCGTGTGGATAACCGTTAAAGCCAACAGAAACAATGCGGTTCTGTTTAGTGATCACCGCACCTACCTGCGTTGAAGGGTCTTTACTCCAAGACGCCACCAGTTCAGCCATTTGGTAAAAACGTTTCGCCCATTTAGAAATCATGCTCATCCTCTCGGTCGAAGGCTTTGAATTATCTGAATGATAACCCATTTTTTTTAAAAAAATAGTCGAAATACGAGCATTACAGTGAAAGCGATTCGTTTTCATGGTTAATCGGGGAGAGTTTGTTCAGCTCTAAGCAACAATTCCGCTTTTATTGATGAGTTTATTGGTCAAAATTGGCAAGCGAATGAGTCATACATCACATTGATGATTAGAGGTTGCTTATATTGTTGGGTGAATGAAGATCTGAAAATGATTTCAAATGCATCAACTTTATTTCGGCTCGTTTCAATTAATTACATTTAGAAACATTTTACGCAATTTATGTAGGAGAATTCGGAATCTACTGTCTGTAAGGTTAGTGTGTTTTCAACAATATCCTGTTCCATAAAGACGGTAAATACATGCAAAAGAAACCACTTGTCGCATTAATGGCGGCTACAGCTATCCTTGCAGGATGCGGAGAAGCGAATAATGCCCAAAGAGAGAGCCAAGCGCCTCTTGTCGTAACTCAGGATGTCACGGTAATCGACTACCAACCGAGTAAATCATATATCGGTCGCATTGAAGCGGTAGAAGATACCAATATCACAGCACAGATTTCAGGCTATTTACAAGCTCGTCATTTTGAAGAAGGACAAATGGTAGAAAAAGGTCAGCTTCTTTATTCTATTGAACCTTCTTCTTTTGAAGCACAAGTGGCAAGTGCGAAAGCAGCGTTAGCACAAGCAAAAGCTTCGCTTAAAAAGGCTGAGCTTGATCACCAACGTGGTAAAAACCTGCTTCCTCGTGGAAGCATCTCCCAATCGGAATTTGATGCGTTGACAGCAACATTGCTAGGCGCGCGTGCAGAACTAGAAGCCGCGAATGCACAGCTTAAACTTGCAGAAGTCAACCTTTCGTACACGCAAATCCGAGCGCCGTTTAGTGGTCGTATTAGCGACACAAAAGTGAGTACTGGTGATCTGGTTTCTCCATCTTCAGGTGTGCTGACGACGCTCGTGAGCCTAGATCCTGTGCACACTTCGTTTAGCGTCAGTGAACGTGAGCGTTTAGCGATGGGCATGGATCGAATTAAAGGCGATGGTTCGGCCGAGTCGAACGGTGTGGAAGTGCAACTAGAGCTAGAAAACGGCCAGTTTTTCGAACACTTAGGTCAGCTTGATTTCTTGGGTAACCGTATTGATACCAAAACAGGCACGATTGCTATGCGTGCGTTGGTGCCAAACCCAGAACACAAACTGCTTCCTGGCCAGCACATCAAAGTCAACTTACGTGATAAGAACACGCGAGATGTCATCGTCGTGCCTCGTCGTGCGGTGCAAACTGACCTAGAAGGTGACTTCGTGATGGTGACAACGGAAGGTAACGTCGCTGAGCGTCGCAATGTAGAACTTGGCCCGCAAGTAGAGCAGGGCATCATCATTCGCGAAGGTCTTGAGAAAGGTGAAGCAGTTATCACACAAGGTCTACAGCGTGTTCGTAATGGCGTAGAAGTGCGTGTTCAAACTCCAACTGAAGACAAACAGTAGGAGGTCACATGTTAAGTCGTTTCTTTATACAAAGACCTAAGTTCGCGCTGGTCATTTCGATCATCCTGACGTTGGCTGGTGCCATTTCGTTAGCGATTTTGCCAGTGGCTGAATATCCGCAAATTAGTCCACCGTCGGTTAGCGTAACGGCGTACTACACTGGTGCCAGTGCCGAAGTGGTTGAACAGGCCATCGCCGATCCGATAGAGACATCGGTGAACGGCGTAGAAAACATGATTTACATGTCTTCGAAAAGTGCTAACGATGGTTCGTACAGCTTAAACGTTACGTTTGATGTTGGTACCGACCCAGATATGGCGCAGGTGAACGTGCAAAACCGAGTGTCACAGATTGAGTCAAAACTGCCTCAGGAAGTGCGCATGGTCGGCGTGACGGTGAAAAAGCGTTCTCCTGACCTATTGATGGTTCTGAACTTCTATTCACCAGACGGCAAGTACGATGACCAATTCTTAATTAACTACATCAACTTGAACGTAAAAGATCAGTTGGCGCGCGCGAAAGGCATTAGTGAAGTAAATGTAATTGGTGGTGGTGAATATGCGATGCGCGTGTGGTTGGACCCAGAAAAAATGGCCAACCTCAAGCTAACGACATCGGATGTATATGCTGCTTTAGCGGAGCAAAACGTTCAGGTTGCTGCTGGCCGTGTTGGTGCCGCGCCGTACAATAACCCGCAAGAAGTGCAGTTCAACCTAGTGACGAAAGGTCGCTTAGAAAGTGTGAGCGAGTTTGAAAACGTTGTTCTTCGTGCTAATCCAAATGGCTCTACGGTTTATCTAAAAGATGTTGCTCGTGTTGAACTGGGTAAGAAGTTCTACGATGGTAACGGTAAGTTCCGTGGGCAAGATGCTTCGATTGTCGCTCTGTCACTTCAGTCTGATGCAAACGCACTAGAAAGTGGTAAAGCAGTAATGGAACTGCTTGAACGCTTGAGCGAAAACTTCCCTGAAGGTATGACTTACGAAACCAGCTACGACACGACTGTGTTCGTCGCTGAGTCGATCAAAGGTGTGGTAAAAACACTTGTCGAAGCGATTCTACTGGTTATTGCCGTAACCTACCTATTCTTGGGCAGTGCGCGAGCAACGTTAATTCCAGTGGTCGCGATTCCAGTTTCGTTGATTGGTACGTTTGCCATCATGCAAGCGACAGGATTCACCATCAACACGGTAACCTTGTTCGGTTTGATTCTCGCGATTGGTATCGTGGTGGATGACGCGATTCTGGTTATCGAAAACGTTGATACCACGATGGCGAAAGATCCAACCATTTCACCTCGTAAAGCAACGTTGCTAGCGATGAAAGAGGTGACTGGGCCAATCATTACCTCAACGTTGGTTCTGTTGGCGGTATTCCTACCTGTCGCGATGCTTCCGGGTATTACTGGCATCATGTATCGTCAGTTCGCATTGACGATCTGTATTTCGGTTGTGATTTCGTCAATCAACGCGCTAACGCTGTCACCGGCTCTTTGTTCATTGGTACTAAAACAAGGTGGTGGCAACACGGCTAACTGGTTCCAAGCATTCAACCGTGGTCTAGAGCGTGTTACTACGCGTTACGGCCAAGTTGCAGGCTTCCTTGTTAAGAAATCTCTGTTATTGGTTACGTTCTTCATCGTTGCGGTTGCAGCGGTGTCTTTCTTCGCGAAGACGACATCAACGGCATTCGTTCCTCAAGAAGATAAAGGTATTTTGCTGGTCAACGTTCAGTTGCCTGATTCTGCTTCTCTGTCTCGTACAGAAGAGGTGACGAGCGACTTGATGAAAATGATCGAGGAAGAACCCGGTGTAGATGGCGTAACGGTTGCAAACGGCTTTTCGTTTATGACTGGTGCTGCGGCGTCAAACGGTGCTTCGCTGTTCATCAAGTTGCATGATTGGGAAACGCGTAACTCGCTAGGAGGTGAACATTCTGCCAACGCGATAGCAGCTCGCATCAATGGTCGAGCAGCGATGGAATTACCTCAAGCTGTCGTGTTTGCGATGGGGCCGCCTGCCGTTCCGGGTATGGGCGCTGCTTCCGGTTTTGAATTTGTACTGGAAGATACGCTAGGTCGTAGTCGCACTGACTTGTCGATGGTGATGGGGGAGATGATTCAGGCAGCAAACCAAGCTCCTGAGATCGCGTACACCTTTAGTACATTCCGCGCGAACGTACCGCATTACTATGTGGATATTGACCGCGAGAAAGCGCAACAACTTGGCATTTCGCTGTCGTCTATCTTCCAAACTTTGCAAGGCAACTTAGGTTCGCTTTACGTGAATGACTTCACCATGTTTGGTAAGAACTTCCGCGTAACCATGCAAGCGGACAGTCAACACCGTAGTGGCATGCAAGATTTGGAACGTTTCCATGTTCGCTCTTCGATGGGGGAAATGGTGCCACTAAGCACGCTAGTCAGCTACGAGCAAGTATTCGAACCTGATGTGGCATGGCGATACAACATGTACCGTAGTGCCATCATTCAAGGCCAACCAGCTCCGGGTTACTCAAGTGGTGATGCAATTGCAGCGATGGAACGCGTTGCTGCTGAAGTTCTACCACAGGGCTATACCTACGAATGGACAGGCATGGCGTACCAAGAAGTGCTTGCCGGTAACCAAGCCATTTACGCATTTGCGTTGGCGTTGATCTTCATTTACTTGTTCATGGTGGCGCAGTACGAAAGTTGGAGTATTCCTCTGGCGATCATTTTGGTGGTACCTGTTGCAACGCTAGGCTCCTTCCTTGCGCTGAACTTAACGGGCACGCCATTAAACTTGTACGCTCAGATTGGTCTCGTTCTCCTTATAGCCTTGGCTGCGAAGAACGCCATTTTGATTGTGGAGTTCGCGAAGCAAGAGCGTGAAGAGAAAGACGTTGCCATCGATGACGCAGCCGTAAAAGGCGGTACGCTACGTTTTCGTGCGGTGAACATGACGTCTTGGTCGTTTATCTTGGGGATTTTCCCGTTGATCTTCGCCGCTGGCGCGGGTCATGTGAGTCAAAACTCGCTCGGGGTGTCTCTGATTGGTGGTCTATTATGTGTGCTTCTTGCAGGTACGTTCTTGATTCCGGGCTTCTATGCTCTGGTACAAAGACAACGTGAGAAGATTCATGGCGGCAATACAAAGCTTGTTCCGCTTGATGATGAATAACTACCGACACGATTTGGGCTGAGCTGATACTGAGCCTAGATAGAAAACAAAAAGCCCGAAGCATTCATTCGCTTCGGGCTTTCTTATTGGATTAACGAATCTACTAGTAGATTACTTTAAGCGAGTTTTAAACTCGGCTACGGCTTCATCCATATCGTGTGCTTGAGCCGATACTGAGTTCACTTCATGCAAACATTCTTGCGCGGAGTGCATGTTGTTTTCAGAGATAACGTTCAGCTCAGTGATTGAGTCGCTAACTTGGTTCATCACAATGCCTTGCTCTTCAATCGCAGAAGCAATGCGCTCTGAGTTGCCTTGAATCGCGTGCATGTCCGTTATGATTTGCTGGAGGCTCGCGTCTAATTGTTCAGATGCACTCAGGGTTTGCTGACCTTGTTCGTTACATTGATCAATATCGGAAACCACCATCGACATCTGCGCTTGGATATCCATCACCACTCGCGTGATCTCTTCCGTGGATTGATGTGTACGGCTCGCAAGAGCGCGAACTTCATCTGCAACCACGGCAAATCCACGTCCTTGCTCACCCGCACGAGCCGCTTCGATAGCCGCGTTAAGTGCAAGTAAGTTCGTTTGTTCAGCAATGTCTTGAATGATGTTCACCGCACCGCCAATTTTATCGACGTGTTGGTTCAATGAGCCAATAGACTGTTGGCTGTTCGAGAGGATACCCGTCAGCTGACCAACATTCGTCACGGTCATTTCTACGACAGAGCGACCTTGTTCGGCGTTAGTCGCAGCTTGGTGAACACCTTCAACCGCAACCGATGTGCTTTCAGAAATTTCACCGATAGTGGCAACCATCTGCTGCACGGCCGTCGCCATAGAGGCGGTGTGATCAGTCTGTGCGTGGAACTGTTCCATAACACCTTCAAGCTCACGATGCATGTTGTCTGTGCTCGCTGTTAACTGCATCGATTTTTCTTGTGTGTTGTGGATCAAACGCTCTAGCTTTTCGAGCAGATCGTTGAGATGGTGGCTGATATCAAACAGTTCATCCTTACCGGCAAGATCAGAGCGTAAGCCCATGTTATTGCTTTCGCTGATGTTCTTAATCGTTGCTAGCAAGCTGCCAACACGAACGTTGATAGAGCGAGAAATTTGCCAAATCAGCGCAAAAATCACTACTAAGATGAACGCCGTAATGGCTTGCTTGATACTTGCCATTTTTTCATCGCGTTGGGTTGCGGCAGAATCAATCGATGATGAGAAAGCTGCAAACTGCTCTTCCACGGCGTGAGATAGCGCGCGAGTTTCGCCCAGTAAACCTTTGTTGTAAGCCACACCAATGACTTGTTTTTGAGCTGCAAGTTGTTTCGCTGACTCTAACAGTTCTGAGACGTATAAGTCAGACAGTTTGCTTGAGTCAAATTCGCCCATTTTCACCGCATTATCAAACTGGATAAGAGAAAGGATTTGCTGATGGTCGGCGCTTTTTTTTGCTTCAAGTAGCAGGTTTTCGTAACGCGCAAGAATGCCACTTTCTTTGTCTAGGCCATACTTTTGAGAAGCGGAAACTAATGCTTGGAAACCTTTTTGATAAGCGAGTAAATCCTGCTTAAAACGCTGACTTGAGGGTAGGTCGTATCGGTTTAGGATTTGAGCGAGCTCTTTCTCGGTGCTTAAAAACTTATCAACATTACTATCAAATTTATCTAAGTATTTGACATTGCTGCGAAGTAAAAAGTCTTTCTCATTACGTCGCAAGTTGAGTAAGCGTATTTCTAAATCACCGACAAGTTTTACTGCGTGGTTGAGTTCATTGCTCTGATTTGCGAAATGAGATGAGGTACCCAAAAGGGTCACAATGCCTAAAATGGCGATAACTCCGAGGAAGTAGAGTTTTTGCCTAATAGTCATATTGTTGTTTCCTGAATAAGTGACTAAAAAAAGAGAAATCCAATCAGATTTCCAAGGGCTAGCAAACGTTGTTCAACTAACATGTCGTGAAAATGACATGCCTTAATACAGCACCTTTTTACGTTGCTGTTTTTTTGCCCCCTGCTTGTTTTTACTGTCAAGTCGGCGGCGTTGTGAAGCGCGGGTTGGTTTTGTTTTAATGCGCTTCTTATCTTGTAAGGCGGCAGCTTTAATCAACTCTTGTAGGCGATTTAGCGCATCCTCTTTGTTTTTTTCTTGTGTGCGAAACTGTTGCGCTTTAATGATCACCACACCATCTTTAGTGATACGGCCATCAGAAAGTGCAAGTAATCGCTCTTTGTAGAATTCCGGTAAACTTGAATGGTGTATATCGAAGCGCAGATGTATGGCAGTCGCTACCTTGTTAACGTTCTGTCCGCCATTTCCTTGAGCTCTAATGGGCGTTAATTGTATTTCCCATTCTTGAAGTGTGACGGAGTTCGAAATTTTGAGCATGATAAGCAAATGCCGATAAGGACGATTGAAAGAGCTGATAAATTAACACTACAGATGTACAAATAGAAGAAAAGACATGAGCACGATTGATTTTAGGCCATACGAAGGATTCATCTTCGATATGGATGGTACCTTGATTGATACCATGCCTGCCCACCTTGCGGCTTGGCAAGCAACGGCTGACCGATTTGATTTTCCCTTTTGTCAGGAGTGGTTACACAGCTTAGGCGGAATGCCGAGTTTTAAAATTGTTGCTGAGTTGAATCGTCATTATGGGTTATCTCTAGATCCTCAAACGGTTTCAAAATTCAAAATGGAGACGTTTGCCGCGATGGAATTGCAGGGCGAGGTCATCCAGTGCACTGGCATTGTTCTTGACGAATATTTAGGCCAAAAGAAAATTGCGGTCGGAACGGGAAGTCAGCGAGAAAGTGCGATGCGTCTGCTCAGTCATGCAGGGTTGATCGACAAGCTTGATGCTGTTGTGACGGCTAGCGATGTTGAAAATCACAAACCTTGTCCGGATACTTTTCTATTAGCCGCAGATAGATTAGGGATTGACGCGCAAAACTGTCTGGTTTTTGAAGACACAGAATTGGGTAAACGTGCGGCTCATTCTGCTGGGATGGACTGTGTCATGGTCGAAGGAAATAATCTCGTTTTTTATCCGAAGAGATAAGTGCTCACTATCGATGGACGATGCTTGAATCTTCATTTCTTGATTTTATTTCCATCATAAAAGTCCCAAAATACTGAAAGTGAAAAGGGGTGCAAGCGCACCCCTTTTGATGAGAATGTGTGAACATTCAGATTATGGTTGAACCATCTCTTGGTATTCGAACGAAGGAACCACAACTTCTACGCGACGGTTTTTCTCACGACCTTCACGAGTGCTGTTGTCAGCGACTGGATTCTCTTCACCCATACCTTTCACTGTCAGGCGATCAGCATCGATACCAGCGCCAGTGATGTAATCTGCCACAGCTTGAGCACGACGCTCAGACAGTTTTTGGTTGTAAGCCGCAGGACCTGAGCTATCAGTGTAACCTGTGATTTCAACTTGAGCTTGTGGGTATTCGTTTAGGAATGAAACAAAGTTGTCCAGACGTTCAGAAACAGACTCAGTAAGTTTCGCACTGTCGAACTCAAACGTGCCTGTACCGTACTCTTCTTTGTGAACTTTGCTCATTAGTACTGGTTCTGGATCTGGCTCAACTACTTCTTCTGTTACAACAGCAGCAACCACTGGCGCAGCCGCGAATTTGTAGTTAACGCCGATACCGAAGAAGTTTGCGTCCATATCGTCCCAAACGTCATCCGACATATCTTGGTAACGTTGGTACTCAGCGCGAACACTCCAGTTTCTATCAATCGAATATTCAGCACCTAGTGAGCCTGTTGCAACGAAATCTTTTTCGTCTTCAGACATCATGTACGCACCACCGATCTTAGCGAATAAGTTCCAAGAATCGTTTAGATGCCAGTTGAATTTAGGCGCAAGTGTTAAAGCCGTTAAATTGCCGTCGATCGTATCAACTGTACTAGCTCCTGACTTAAAGTTCGCTTTGTAGTCGCCTAAGAAATCGACACCGTACTCTAGACCGATGAAATCGGTAAAGTCATAACCGATATGTAGTCCGGCACCAAAAGCTTCATCATCACAAGGGCTATTTAGATAGCAAGCATCGTCAAGTGTAGTCATGCCCACTTTGCCCCCGATATACATTTCAGCTTGAGCAGAGTTTAAAAGCGCGCTACTACCAGCTACCACTGCTGCTACTGCAATTGCTACTTTGTTCATAATGTTTCCTTGTATTGATTGCATATTAACTTCTACTTTGTTTTATCAAAAATTTAGAAAAAACCAGCGTTTATAAGAAATTAGTTCAATATTCTAATGATTTCACATCAAGCAACAATATCTTTGAACTTGATCAACATTTATTACCCAATAACACCTCACAAACTTCTGATATTTCTTACATTGTAGTAAAGATTTTTAGTGTCATAAGAAAATTGATGATTATTTTGAACTTTTTCGTGTAAACATTATTTTACGATGTGCGAGATAGTTAACGGTTGTAATTTGTTTGCATTTATTTGCAAAAAGTGATTGCAAGTCTATGGGGAAGCCGATAAGTTAATTGGAACGATAGACAGATAATCACCGGAGCCCTTGTTGCTGCTCGCTTTGTGAACAATGTTGCAATGAGTACAGTTGGCAAAAATTGGGTCGGAAATAACAACCAGGAAGTAGAAGTAATGTTTCAAACTGATGATGTAAGAATTAATAGAGTAAAAGAGTTATTGCCCCCTGTTGCAGTTCTAGAGAAGTTCCCAGCGACCGAAACCGCTTCTTCGACCACTTTTGATTGCCGTAATGCCATTCACAATATTCTTGAAGGAAAAGATGATCGTTTACTTGTGATCGTTGGTCCTTGCTCTATCCATGACCCTGCAGCTGCAGTTGAATACGGCAAAAAGCTGAAAGTGTTGCGTGATGAACTTGGTGAGCAACTGGAAGTTGTGATGCGAGTTTACTTTGAAAAACCACGCACGACAGTAGGCTGGAAAGGTTTGATCAACGACCCATACCTGAACGACACATTTAAGCTAAATGACGGTCTGCGTATTGGACGTAAGCTGCTTTTGGATCTCACTGACATGGGCCTACCGACAGCGAGTGAATTCCTAGACATGATCACGCCTCAATACGTGGCGGATTTGATCAGCTGGGGCGCGATTGGTGCACGCACGACGGAATCACAAGTTCACCGCGAACTTGCTTCTGGTCTTTCTTGCCCGGTTGGTTTCAAAAACGGTACTGACGGTAACATTAAAATCGCGAGTGATGCTATTCGTTCTGCAAGCGCTTCTCACCATTTCCTATCGGTAACGAAGTACGGTCATTCAGCGATTGTTGAAACCGCAGGTAACCCAGATTGCCACATCATTTTACGTGGTGGTAAAGAACCAAACTACAGTGCAGCGCACGTTGCTCAAATCAAAGACGAGTTGGACGCGGCAGGTCTACCGAAGAAAGTGATGATCGATTTTAGCCATGCGAACAGCTCTAAGCAGTTCAAACGTCAAATGCTTGTGTCTGATGATGTATCAGAGCAAATCTCTGGTGGTGAAGATGCAATCTTTGGCGTGATGATCGAGTCTCATTTGGTTGAAGGCCGCCAAGATTTAGTGGATGGTAAAGCGGCAACTTACGGTCAGTCGATTACTGATGCATGTATCGGCTGGGACGATACGGAAACGGTACTTCGTCAGCTCTCTGAAGCAGTAAAAGCGCGCCGTAGTAAATAAGCTCAGCAGCAAGAACATTTTTAACAAGCGAGTACTTAAAGAGCCAGAGGCACTATGTCTCTGGCTCTTTTTATTGAGAATTAGTCGCATCTCTTCCTATTACGCGGTCTTTCCTATATGTTGTTTGAAGGAATTTTAACCAAAGGAAATGGATTTGAATCGTAACGTATGGTTGTTATCGTTGTGCCAAGCACTCTTGATGACAGGAAACATTCTCTTGATCTCGGTGATCGCGCTCATTGGCAAAACACTTGCCCCGTCACCGAGCTTTATTACTTTGCCTGTCGCACTGCAGTTTCTCGGTTTAATGGCGGCAACGATACCTGCATCATTGATTATGGGGAAACTCGGTCGTCGTTTGGGCTTTAGCCTAGGTAACCTCATCGGCATCGTGGGCGCAAGTTTGGCGGCGTACGCGTTAAGCCAACAAACCTTTTATCTATTCTGTTTTTCTACGTTTTTGCTCGGTGTCGGAATCGGCTTTGGCACGCTCTATCGTTTTGCTGCAATAGAAGTGTGTGAAGAATCGGCAAGACACAGAGCAATTTCAATATCTATGGCGGGAGGGGTATTAGCGGCTATTCTCGGTCCGAATTTAGCGGTGTATTCGCAACAATGGTCAGACGATGGTTTATATACGAGTGCTTTTTCTGTCCTGATTGTTCTCTACATCACCGCGCTTGTATTGCTTCAAACGATTCGGTTCCCGCCAGCGCATACTCAGCTATCGCATGTTAAAGCCGATACTATTAGTGACATCATAAGACGCCCGAACTTTATGATTGCTGTGTTAGCGGCAATGGTGGCTTATGCGGTGATGAATATTCTAATGACAGCGACGCCTTTGGCGATGATTGGTTGTGGTTTCGATTTCGACAAAGCCGCAGGTGTGATTGAGTGGCACGTGCTCGGCATGTTCGCTCCAGCCTTTATTACTGGTCGATTAATTGAGCAGTTCGGCGCAAAGAAAATGATCCTAGCGGGTGGCGTGCTGTTCATTGCTTGTATAGGGATTAACATTCATGGTGTGTCCATTTGGCACTTTAGCCTTGCCTTAGTTTTGTTGGGCGTAGGTTGGAACTTCATGTTTATCGCTGCAACGGGGCTGTTTAGCCAAAGTTACGAAGCGAAAAACCGCAGCAAAGCGCAGGCGTTTAATGAGTTCTTCGTGTTCAGCTGTGTCACCATTACTGCCTTACTTTCCGGCTGGCTTGAATCGACAGTTGGTTGGCAAAACCTGAACTTGTACGTTCTTCCGGTCGTATTGCTCGTGATTGTGATCTTTGCGATGAAAACGGATAACAAAACAGAATCCCAAATAGCCTGACTTTCAACCTGTCACAGAAAAACTCAGCATATGAACGCTGAGTTTTTTGTTTATTAGCTCAAATTTTGACTGGTAACGCACAAATTTCTGCCAGTGATGATAATTCCCACACTAAAAATGTCGTATTGATAATACTTTTTATCTAACATTTTGTAATAAAAACAATAATCCTGTATACATCTCGCCGAAAACTAATAAAAATTATAGAAGTATCGTCTATGTCAGCCAATTTTTCTCAGAAAGCTCAAGAAACCCTTGTCGGAGAACTTGAAGAACTCGTTTCGACCACTAACTTAAAAGGTGTTATTACTTATTGTAATGACGCGTTTTGTCGCGTTGCAGAATACACGCACGAGGAGTTAGCCGGTCAGAATCATAATATCGTCCGTCATAGTGACATGCCTAAAGCCGCTTTTGGTGATATGTGGGCACGCCTTAAAGAAGGCAAAGCGTGGCGAGGTATGGTTAAAAACAGCACCAAATCTGGCGGTTATTACTGGGTAGATGCCTACGTAACGCCTATCTATGAAAAAAAACAAGTTGTCGGTTATCAATCTGTGCGCGTTAAGCCTAAGCGTGAATGGGTGGATATTGCTGCAAAAGCTTACAAGGGGATGCTAGCCGCCGAGAAAGCGGGTAGAACCTGGTCGTTAAAAATTAACGAAACGGTTCGCTATGCGATTCTACTGGGTGCATTAACTGCACCTGCCGCAGCGTACGCACTATCTGTTGAAGGTCCGCTTGCTTGGCTTGCAAGTGCATTACCAGCGAGCGTCTTAGCGTTATTGTTCCGCCAAGAGTTGATTGATACGCCTCAACAGCTCAAAAAGCTGCAAAAGCAGTATGACAGCGTGAGCCGTTTGATCTATTCAGGCAATAGCGCATTTTCGATTGCTGATTTCCATATCAAAATGTTGTCTGCAAGGATTCGAACCGTATTGGGAAGAATGACCGATTCGGCGCTGCCACTGCAAAATTGCGCTGAAGAACTAAGTCAAACAACTGCTGAGGTTTCAGCCGCGTTGAACCAACAAAACAGTGATATTCGACGCGTGCGAGATGCGACGCAAGAAGTGGAATCTTCAGCGAATTCGGTATCTTCAAGCACCAACGATGCGCATATGCTGATTGATGACACCTTGAAGTCATGCATGATGGCCAAAGAGACGATCGATCAAACGCATACCAACCTAGCTCAATTGAGTCTTCAAGCTGAAAAAGCAACGGAAACGACGTATCAACTGAGCGATCAGGCACAGAAAGTGAATCATTTGATGGTTGAAATCGGTGGTATTGCAGAGCAGACCAACTTGCTGGCGCTGAATGCGGCGATCGAAGCCGCGAGGGCTGGTGAGCAAGGTCGTGGTTTTGCTGTTGTTGCTGATGAAGTTCGCGCACTGTCTGGACGTACGTCGAATGCGACGGAGCAAATTCAAGCGTCTATCTCTGCCATGCTTTCGACGATAGAAGGTTGGCAGAAAGATATTTTGGCAAACAAAGAGCAAACCGATGCCTGTTCTCAAGTTGCTGAGCAAAGCGCGCTGCGTTTGTCTGAAGTTGAACAGATGATGCAAAGCATGAGTGGCTTGATGGTTGATGTGGCAGAAGCGGCGAACAACCAGTTAAAGCTATCTAGTGATGTAAACCAGCACATTCATTCTATTGCGTCGACCGCAGAG
The DNA here is from genome assembly GCF_028823755.1 of Vibrio sp. VP6. NCBI lineage: Bacteria > Pseudomonadati > Pseudomonadota > Gammaproteobacteria > Vibrionales > Vibrionaceae > Vibrio > Vibrio sp. VP6. The sequence goes on along the minus strand of NZ_JAPEID010000039.1, from coordinate 285 downwards.
CAAAACTTAGCAGCAACGCATTCTGTTGAGCAAAACAGCCGTCAGTTGAAAGAACAAGTACAAGATTTCTATCAGCTTGCGATTCGATTTGAAGATAAGCAGTCGTAAAGCTGCCTTTTAGCGACGCCAAATATCTCAAACAAATTCGAGATAAAATAAAGCCCCGCCATTTCTGGCGGGGCTTTTCAGTTTTCAAATTCGCAATAGAGAAAACTGATTATCTTTTAACGCGATTACGCTAGTAGTTCTTTTGCTGTGTTCACTACGTTTTCTACAGTGAAACCA
>NZ_JAPEID010000038.1:0-46462 GCF_028823755.1 Vibrio sp. VP6 | reverse complement strand
AGTGGCGCGTCCTGGAGGATTCGAACCTCCGACCGCCTGGTTCGTAGCCAGGTACTCTATCCAGCTGAGCTAAGGACGCGCAGATCTTCTTGCTAGGAAGTTGTGAAGTAAATCACATTCATTTCTTGCGAAACAAAAAAAAGGCCATCGGGCCAGTCAATGAATGGCGGTGAAGGAGGGATTCGAACCCTCGATACGGGATAAACCGTATACTCCCTTAGCAGGGGAGCGCCTTCAGCCTCTCGGCCACCTCACCGTTTTCATTGTTATATCTCAAAAGAGATATGGCGCGTCCTGGAGGATTCGAACCTCCGACCGCCTGGTTCGTAGCCAGGTACTCTATCCAGCTGAGCTAAGGACGCACTTTTTGTTGATAAATCAACGTTGCAAGAATGGCGGTGAAGGAGGGATTCGAACCCTCGATACGGGATAAACCGTATACTCCCTTAGCAGGGGAGCGCCTTCAGCCTCTCGGCCACCTCACCGTCTTGCGGAGGCACATATTACGTTTTACCGAAAATATGTCAAACACTTTCTTTGAAAAAAAACGCAAAAAACGCTTAACCGATGCGGATTTAATCAAAGTGACTATAAAACAAACCTTATCACTCTATTATGATGAAAAAAAGAGAATCTTCTCTTAAAAAATGACATTTATCAGAAACTAAAAAGGCTAGCCGATCGGCTAGCCTTTTTCATTCAAACTAAGCTCTGTAAACAGGAGCGACTTAGTAGTTACCTGAAGCAACGTTGCCATTGCCTTTTTCAGCCTGAATGCGCATGTAGATTTCTTCACGGTGAACTGAAACCTCTTTCGGAGCGTTAACACCGATACGTACTTGGTTACCTTTAACACCTAGTACAGTTACAGTCACTTCATCACCAATCATAAGTGTTTCGCCTACGCGGCGAGTCAAAATTAGCATTCTTTGCTCCTTGAGTAATCTCTAAATTTTCTTGCTACAAAGCTATTATCCAACAAAAGTTATATTTTCGTAAACTACCTTGTCACGGAAAATCAGCCTAAAAAGGCATGTTTTTGCTGAATGTTCAATGCTTCACTAGACGTAATGTAAGCATCATGAAGAATGTTTGCTGCTGTATCCACACTCTCAGGTGGCAATACCAGCATCATAGTGAGTGCATTCGTTGCGCAGAAGTTGATCGCAATATCTTGCTGAGCCAACAAACCGCATGCATGTTCCACCATTCCATTGGCTTCAAGCCCTACTGCGGTTAACAGACTTACTGCTTCACTATTACGGATTTTATCGCTGAACACCAGATCGAACTTGGCACATGCTTCTTGTTTTATCATGATACCTGTTCGTTCTGTTTCCTCGATCACATTCCAAATGTCTATGCCTAACATCTGACATTGTTTTGTAGCACTAGATAAATGTTCTTTATCGACTTCAATAATGGCAAGGTCACGTTGAATGGCTATACCAGAGACGGCTTGATGGCCTGATTCCCCCTTAACCAAACTGCCTTCATTAACTTCAAAGGTCGAAAGCACGCGCAGCGGTACATTATTCTTCCATGCGAACTGCACAGAAGGTAAATGTAGAACTTTTGCTCCTCGACTTGCCATTGCTTCCATTGAAGGAAAGTCAATGACCGCCATTTTCTGAGCATTTTTCACTACACGTGGGTCACAAGTATAAATACCATCAACGTCGGTAAAGATTTGACACTCGTCAGCGCGCAATGCGCCTGCAAGCGTCACGGCGCTCGTATCAGAGCCGCCTCGACCTAATGTGGTGATATCCCCATTTTCATTCACACCTTGAAAACCTGCGACAATGACGATTTGATCTTGTTCAAGTAAATCCGTAATCGTTGAGGTATCAATATGTTTAATCGTCGCGTCATTGTGTTGATTATCCGTCACAATATTCGCTTGTGCTCCGGTAAGTGAGCGAGCTACATAGCCCAGTTTATTGAGTGTCATCGCCAATAACGCCATTGACACTTGCTCACCAGCAGAGAGCAAAACATCAAGTTCTCGAGCCGTAGGAACACTATCTACTTGTTTCGCTAGGTCCATTAGTCGGTTTGTTTCGCCTGACATTGCAGACACAACTACGACAACTTGATTACCATCATTTTTCGCCTTAATGATGTGTTCAGCGACCTGGTGGATTCTTTCAATTGAACCCACGGAGGTTCCACCAAACTTTTGCACGATAAGGGGCTTTTTCACCAGTCTTCACCTTCCCAAGACCAAAGTCTCATTCGGACCACTTATATTCCACTAGTTGAAATTATATAAGCGGTAGTTACAACAAAAACCAAGCAGCTTAAATGACCTGGTTATTTTTCGGTCAATTAAACCACTTGGTTACCGTAAAAAAATTACGCCCAATCAAAGAAACTTGATTGAGCGTAAATTCGTTATGTAATGCTTATAAGCGCTCTTCTAGCCAAGGCTGAACAGTTTTGATCGCTTCTGGTAATGCTGACACATCAGTACCACCAGCTTGCGCCATGTCAGGGCGACCACCGCCCTTACCACCAACCTGCTCTGCAACCATTTTAACGAGGTCGCCCGCCTTAACTTTGCCTACGAGATCTTTCGTCACACCAGCAATCAAGCCAACTTTGTCATCTGTTACGTTTGCTAGAAGCACAACACCTGAGCCCATTTGGTTCTTGATGTCGTCAACCATTGTACGTAGGTTTTTGCTATCCGCACCTTCTAGTGCAGCAACCAGTACTTTCGTGCCGTTTACTTCCACTGCTTTACCCATGATGTTTGCGCTTTCAGCAGCAGCCATCTTGTCTTTAAGCTTCTGAAGTTCTTTTTCTAGCATTTTCGCTTTTTGTGCAGATTCTGCTAGTTTCTCTTCGTATTTTGCTGCTTGAGCTTCGATCGCATCTAGAGCAGCTTCACCTGTTACTGCTTCAATACGACGGATGCCCGCCGCGATGCCGCTCTCAGAGGTGATCTTGAATAAGCCGATATCGCCAGTGTTAGAAGCGTGGATACCACCACAAAGCTCTGTAGAGAAATCGCCCATAGACAGTACGCGTACTTCATCATCGTACTTCTCGCCAAATAGTGCCATTGCGCCTTTCTTCTTCGCAGACTCAATGTCCATCACGTTGGTTTCAATAACGTGGTTGCGACGAATTTGCGCGTTCACTAGACGTTCAACTTCTTTTAGCTCTGCCGCCGTTACCGCTTCTAGATGAGAGAAGTCAAAACGTAGGTTTTCTGCTTTAACCAAAGAGCCTTTTTGCGTCACGTGCTCACCAAGAACTTGACGAAGTGCGGCGTGTAGCAAGTGCGTTGCTGAGTGGTTTAGAGAGATAGCTGCGCGACGTTCTGCGTCAACGATAGTAGCGACTTCATCGCCTTTCGCTAGAACGCCTTCCGCCATAACACCGTGGTGTGCGATTGCGTTGCCTAACTTTTGAGTATCTTCTACTCGGAATACACCTGCTTCAGTGCGGATTTCACCCGCATCACCACATTGACCGCCTGACTCAGCGTAGAATGGGGTTTCACCAAGCACAATGATCGCTTTGTCGCCAGCAGATAGAGAATCCACTTCGTTGCCTTCAACGAACATTGCAGCTACTGAGCTAGAGCCTTTTGTTCCAACGTAGCCACAGAATTCAGTTTGTGTGTCAACTTTAATTGCTGCGTTGTAGTCTGTACCGAACTGACCCGCTTCACGCGCACGCTGACGCTGCTCTTCCATTGCTTTCTCGAAACCTTCTTCGTCAATCGCGAACTCACGTTCACGCGCAACGTCGTTAGTCAAGTCAGCTGGGAAGCCGTAAGTATCGTAAAGTTTGAATACGGTTTCACCGTCGAGCACTTTACCATCTAAGTTATCTAGCGCTTCGTTTAGAATCGCCATACCGCGTTCAAGCGTACGACCGAAGTTTTCTTCTTCGATACGCAGTACTTTTTCTACGACAGCTTGCTGACGTTTCAGTTCTTCACCTGCAGTGCCCATGATGTCAGCTAGTACACCAACCAATTTGTGGAAGAATGCACCTTGTGCACCTAGCTTGTTACCGTGACGAACAGCACGACGAATGATACGACGTAGAACATAGCCACGACCTTCGTTTGAAGGCATAACACCATCAACAATCAGGAATGAACATGAACGAATGTGGTCAGCGATAACGCGTAGCGATTGGTTTGATAGGTCTTCGTAACCGATCACTTCTGCGGCTGATTTGATAAGAGCTTGGAATACGTCGATTTCGTAGTTTGAGTGAACGCCTTGCATGATTGCAGAGATACGTTCGATACCCATACCTGTATCTACCGACGGTTTTGGTAGCGGTTCCATCGTGCCATCAGCATGACGGTTGAACTGCATGAATACATTGTTCCAGATCTCGATGAAACGGTCACCATCTTCTTCAGGCGTGCCAGGACGGCCACCCCAGATGTGCTCACCGTGATCGTAGAAAATTTCAGTACATGGACCACAAGGACCAGTGTCACCCATTTGCCAGAAGTTGTCTGACTCGTATGGCTTACCACCTTTCTTGTCGCCAATGCGGATGATGCGATCTGCAGGAACACCTACTTTCTTGTTCCAGATATCGAATGCTTCGTCATCAGTTTCGTAAACGGTCACCAATAGACGGTCTGCAGGCAGCTTAAGAACGTCTGTTAGAAATTCCCAAGCGAATGAAATCGCGTCTTCTTTGAAGTAATCGCCAAAGCTGAAGTTACCTAGCATTTCAAAGAAAGTATGGTGACGAGCTGTAAAGCCCACGTTTTCCAGGTCGTTGTGTTTACCGCCAGCACGTACACAACGTTGAGCCGTAGTCGCTCGAGTATAGGCTCGTTTTTCCAAGCCTAAGAAACAATCCTTAAATTGGTTCATACCTGCGTTTGTGAACAGCAGGGTTGGGTCGTTATGTGGAACTAACGATGAACTTTCTACGATTTGGTGTCCTTTGCTTTCAAAGAACTTGAGGAACGCGTTACGAACCTCGTCAGTGCTCATGTACATGCAGCTCTTCCTGAAAATAGTCGAGTTAGAATTTTGCCGTATTGTAGATCATGCAATCAGCTGAGACTAGTTTTCTTGCGGAAAAGAGGGGGTAGAAGAAAAAATTTGAAGCAAAACAAAAATCAGCGTGAATAATTCACGCCTAATCTTCGTCTTCAAAGCTTAACGCATAGCTAATTTGGTCAAAACTGTAGCCGCGATATTGTAAGAAACGAACCTGTTTAGCGTACTCTTTCTGGTCTTTGGCCTTTATTCCTTTAAATTTCTTCTCTGCTGCCAACTTTGCCAATTCAAACCAATCTTGGGGCTCTTCTGCCATTGCTTGTTCAATGACAGATTCTGCAACGCGCTTCTGGTTAAGCTCTTGGCGAATACGACGCTCACCATGACCTTTGTAAACGTGTTGACGCACTTGGCTTTTGGCGTAACGCAAGTCATCCAAATAATTGTGTTCTAAACAAAAGTTAATCGCAGCTTCAATATCAGCCTCTTCATAGCCTTTCATCGCAAGCTTTTGATGGAGCTCATATAAGCCATGATCTCGACGACTAAGTAACTGAATCGCGGCTTCTTTGCTAGATAGCGTCGGTGCTTGTCGCTTTTGGTACATAGTGATCCTAAAGGTAATTTAGCTGTACAGGCTTTTCGTTTGCCTTAAATTTCTTCGATTTTGATTTCGACAAATACAACAAAGCCCTGCAACGCAGGGCTTTATTTTTAGTTTATCAGAAGATTAAAACTCTTCTTCTTGCTCAGGCTTCTCACCGGCAGCAGGTGCTTCTGGTTGAGCTGGAGAAAGTAGCATTTCACGCAGTTTGGTATCGATTGTCTTCGCGATTTCTGGATGCTCACGCAGGTAGTTACAAGCGTTTGCTTTACCTTGACCAATCTTATCGCCATTGTAGCTGTACCAAGCACCGGCTTTTTCTACTAGCTTGTGCTTCACGCCTAAGTCAATCAACTCACCTTCACGGTTAAAGCCTTGGCCATACATGATTTGCGTGTTTGCTTCTTTAAATGGTGCTGCAATCTTGTTCTTAACCACTTTGATACGCGTTTCGTTACCTACAACTTCATCGCCTTCTTTGATTGCGCCAGTACGACGGATATCTAAACGAACAGAAGCGTAAAACTTAAGCGCGTTACCGCCAGTAGTCGTTTCAGGGTTACCGAACATCACACCAATCTTCATACGGATTTGGTTGATGAAGATACACATACAGTTAGACTGTTTCAGGTTACCTGTAAGCTTACGCATTGCTTGAGAAAGCATACGAGCTTGAAGACCCATGTGGCTGTCGCCCATTTCGCCTTCGATCTCAGCTTTAGGTGTTAGAGCAGCAACAGAGTCAACAACCATTACGTCGATTGCGCCAGAGCGAGCTAATGCATCACAAATCTCTAGAGCTTGCTCACCAGTGTCTGGTTGAGAAACCAATAGTGCATCGATATCAACGCCAAGTTTCTTTGCATATACAGGATCTAGAGCGTGCTCTGCATCGATAAACGCACAAGTTTTGCCTTCACGTTGTGCAGCAGCGATAAGCTCGAGAGTTAGCGTTGTTTTACCTGAAGATTCTGGACCGTAGATTTCTACGATACGACCCATTGGTAGACCACCAGCACCCAAAGCGATATCAAGAGAAAGCGAACCCGTTGAAATGGTTTCTACATCCATTGCGCGGTTATCACCAAGGCGCATGATAGAGCCTTTACCGAATTGCTTTTCAATTTGACCTAGCGCAGCGGCGAGCGCTTTCTGTTTGTTCTCGTCCATTACTTTCTCCGATTTATTCATCTTCTTTGGGCGACGAATAGTAATTCATTTTTCTTAAGCAGAAGTTCTGCTCAGCAATGAAAGTCATTATACTGTTGATTCATACAGTGTCTATACCTGTATGAAAAAAATTTGGCTCACAATATCGTGCAGTTTTCTCTAGCCCTTGTTTTCTCTGGGCTTACGCAGATCCAAAAAACTAGATTAAGTGTTGGTACAATTGACTCAATGCATGAATCACCGCTTGTTCGCGAACTTCTGCTCGATTTCCAGAAAAATGCATGGTTTCTACTAACTGCCACCCCTGATTATCTGCAAAGGCAAAACACACCGTTCCAACCGGTTTTTCCTCACTGCCACCACCAGGGCCAGCGATGCCACTGATAGACACCCCAATTGTTGCATTGGAATGTTTTAATGCTCCCTGCACCATTTCAACTACAACTGGCTCACTCACTGCGCCATACGCTTCGAGTGTTTGAAACTGCACTCCAAGCATCTCCATTTTGGCCTCATTACTGTACGTAACAAAAGCGCGGTCAAGCCAACCGGAGCTACCTGCAATATCAGTAATTGCGGCTGCAACGCCACCGCCAGTACAGGACTCTGCTGTAGTCAGCACATGCCCATGTCGCGCAAGTAACACACCTAAATCAGCACTTAATTTTGTTGTTTTTTCCATAGCCAAAATGCCCTTTGTCTCTTTTTACTTGATAGGGATTCACGTATCCTAAGCCGCTACGGAAATAAACAAAAGAACTTACCTGTGAAAGCTGAACAAAAACACACTCCGATGATGCAGCAATATCTCAAGCTAAAAGCTGAGAACCCAGAAATTTTGCTGTTCTACCGCATGGGCGATTTCTACGAACTCTTCTATGATGACGCGAAACGAGCGTCTCAACTGCTTGATATTTCATTAACCAAGCGCGGTTCATCGGCCGGAGAACCTATTCCTATGGCGGGAGTGCCATTCCATGCCGTGGAAGGGTATCTCGCGAAACTAGTTCAGCTTGGTGAGTCAGTCGCAATCTGTGAACAAATTGGGGATCCTGCAACGAGCAAGGGTCCTGTTGAGCGTAAAGTAGTACGCATTGTCACGCCAGGCACCGTAACCGATGAGGCACTGCTTTCTGAACGTCTCGATAACTTAATCGCTGCGATTTACCATCACAACGGCAAGTTTGGTTATGCGACGTTAGACGTTACTTCTGGCCGTTTTCAATTAACGGAGCCAGAAACCGAAGAAGCCATGATGGCAGAACTACAACGCACCGCACCGCGTGAGTTGTTGTTCCCTGAAGATTTCGAGCCAGTCCACTTGATGTCAAACCGTAACGGGAACCGTCGTCGCCCTGTATGGGAATTTGAACTAGATACTGCCAAACAACAGTTGAACCAGCAGTTTGGCACCCGTGATCTTGTCGGTTTTGGTGTTGAGCACGCCTCTCTTGGCTTGTGCGCCGCAGGTTGTTTGATCCAATACGTAAAAGACACACAACGCACTGCTCTACCACATATCCGCTCACTAACATTTGATCGCCAAGATCACTCTGTAATTTTAGATGCAGCTACGCGTCGCAATCTAGAAATCACCCAAAATTTAGCTGGCGGCACGGACAATACACTCGCCGCAGTTCTCGACCATTGCTCAACCCCGATGGGCAGCCGCATGTTAAAGCGTTGGCTGCATCAACCGATGCGTTGTATTGATACGCTAAACAACCGTCTGGATGCGATTGGTGAAATTAAAGATCAAGGCTTATTTACCGATCTTCAGCCAACTTTAAAACAGATTGGCGATATTGAACGTATCTTAGCGCGTCTTGCTCTACGTTCTGCTCGTCCACGAGACATGGCTCGCCTACGCCATGCCATGCAGCAACTTCCTGAACTAGAATCACTCACTGCATCCTTAACTCATCCATACCTAGTGAAGTTGGCTCAATATGCTGCGCCAATAGATGAAGTATGTGAGCTTCTTGAACGTGCTATCAAAGAAAACCCGCCGGTAGTGATCCGCGATGGTGGTGTGATTGCAGAAGGCTATAACGAAGAATTGGATGAGTGGCGCAAGCTCGCTGATGGTGCAACCGAGTATCTAGAAAAGCTCGAAGCGGATGAACGCGAGCGTCATGGCATCGATACGCTGAAAGTTGGCTACAACGCCGTACATGGGTTCTTCATTCAGGTAAGCCGTGGCCAAAGCCATTTGGTACCGCCACATTACGTGCGTCGCCAAACTCTGAAAAATGCCGAGCGCTACATTATTCCTGAGCTTAAAGAGCATGAAGACAAAGTTCTGAACTCAAAATCAAAAGCACTCGCACTAGAGAAAAAACTGTGGGAAGAGCTGTTCGATTTGCTGATGCCTCATCTTGAACAAATGCAAAACCTAGCTTCTGCCGTTTCACAGATGGACGTGTTACAAAACCTAGCAGAACGCGCAGACTCATTGGATTATTGCCGCCCTACTCTAGTTAAAGACGCAGGTATTCACATTCAAGCAGGTCGCCACCCGGTAGTAGAGCAAGTCACCTCGGACCCGTTCATTGCTAACCCAATAGAATTAAGCCCAAGCCGTAAAATGCTCATCATCACGGGTCCAAACATGGGGGGTAAATCAACCTACATGCGCCAAACTGCGCTAATTGCGTTGATGGCTCACATCGGCTCTTATGTACCTGCAGAGTCAGCACAAATTGGCTCATTGGATCGCATCTTTACTCGTATCGGTGCTTCAGATGACTTGGCATCAGGTCGTTCAACCTTCATGGTAGAGATGACAGAAACGGCCAACATTCTCCACAACGCAACCAAGAACAGCTTGGTGTTAATGGATGAGATCGGTCGCGGTACCAGTACTTACGATGGTCTTTCATTGGCATGGGCAAGTGCCGAATGGCTTGCAACACAAATTGGCGCGATGACACTTTTCGCTACGCACTATTTTGAACTAACCGAATTACCGAACTTGCTACCAAACTTAGCAAATGTTCACCTAGATGCGGTAGAACATGGCGACAGCATTGCTTTCATGCACGCTGTTCAAGAAGGCGCCGCAAGCAAATCATACGGCTTGGCGGTTGCGGGCTTAGCTGGCGTACCTAAAACGGTCATCAAAAATGCTCGTACTAAACTGTCTCAACTAGAGCAACTCGGTCAAGCTAGCGACTCGCCTCGTCCAAGCACTGTGGATGTAGCAAATCAGCTCAGCTTAATCCCTGAACCTAGCGAAATTGAACAAGCGTTATCAAACATCGATCCAGACGACTTAACACCTCGTCAAGCCCTTGAAGAGCTGTATCGTTTGAAGAAAATGCTTTAACGAGAATATCTAATCTCCCCTAAAACAGAAAAAGGGCTATGGTTATCCATAGCCCTTTGTGTTTCGAGAAAGCTTAGTATTAATCGTCTTCAACGTTAAACAAGTTTTCCATATTTAGGCCTTGTTTAATTAGGATTTCACGAAGTCGACGTAAACCCTCCACTTGAATTTGACGTACACGCTCACGGGTAAGACCAATCTCTCGTCCCACTTCTTCAAGCGTAGACGGCTCATAACCAAGCAAACCAAAACGGCGTGCAAGCACTTCTTTTTGTTTTGGATTCAACTCTTCCAACCAATGGATCAAAGAAGATTTGATGTCATCATCTTGAGTCGACACTTCTGGATCAGAGTTATTTGCGTCAGGAATAATATCCAGAAGCGCTTTTTCACCGTCACCACCAATTGGGGTATCAACGGAGCTAATACGCTCGTTAAGACGCAGCATTTTGCTGACATCTTCTACTGGTATATCTAATTGAGCAGCAATTTCTTCTGCAGTTGGTTCATGATCGAGCTTTTGAGAAAGTTCACGCGCAGTACGCAGATAAATGTTCAGCTCTTTCACGACATGAATAGGCAAGCGAATGGTGCGAGTTTGGTTCATCAACGCACGTTCGATCGTTTGACGGATCCACCATGTTGCGTAAGTTGAGAAACGGAAGCCTCTTTCTGGATCGAATTTTTCAACCGCTCGGATCAAGCCGAGGTTACCTTCTTCAATAAGATCGAGTAGCGCTAGGCCACGGTTGCTGTACCGACGAGAAATTTTTACTACTAAACGCAAGTTACTTTCGATCATGCGCTTACGAGCCGCTTCATCACCACGCAATGCTCTGCGGGCGTAAAGGACTTCTTCTTCAGCAGTAAGTAGAGGTGAGAAGCCAATTTCACCTAGATACAATTGAGTTGCGTCTAGGCTTTTACTGCTCGCGTCAAACTCTTCACGGACAGCTGTTTTGCCTTCGGTAGTAGATGATGATTTTTCGAGTTCGTTATCAATGGTCGTCTCTGACGCATTGTCGTATTCAAACTCTTCAACTTTGGATACTGTGTTGCTGATACTCATAACGCCTCCCCCTGGCGAGTTAGCAAGACATGACAACTCAATATGTCGCTAAATGATTTCGCAAGTTGTTTTTCAAAGTCTTACGGTAAATAGCGTTTTGGATTCACTGATTTACCTTGGTAGCGAATTTCAAAGTGCAGCTTGACGGATTTTGCGCCTGAACTACCCATGGTCGCAATTTTCTGTCCGCTTTTTACACTCTGACCTTCTGTTACCAGCAGTTTGTCGTTATGTGCGTATGCGCTTAAATAATTGTCGTTATGCTTCACTATAATTAGGTTGCCATAACCTCTTAGCGCATTACCCGAATAAACGACCGTGCCGGCTGCGGTTGAAACGATAGGCTGACCACGCTGTCCTGCGATGTCAATGCCTTTATTTCCCTGTTCTCCCGCAGAGAAGTTCTTGATTACTCTCCCTTTTGTCGGCCACAACCACTTCGATACTTTGTCGTTTTGTACCGTCGTTGTTGGCGGCTTCGGTTTAGTAGGTTGGTTATCTTTTGAACCAACATACTCCTTTGCTTTGGTTTGTTCAACTTTCTTTGGCGGCTCTTTTTGTGCGACTTTAGTCGGAGTTGTTGTAGGCTTTTGACTAGAGTTTTTACTTGAAGTCACAGGCTTTGTCGTCGTCGTTGGCTTCACCACTGGAGGCGGTGTCGTTGTAACTACAGGTACTACAACGGGTTCAACTTTTTGGCCATATTTTGGCGCGACATATTTCGGAGCCCAAAGTTTTAGCTTTTGACCTGGATAAATGGTGTAAGGCTGAGAGAGTTCGTTGTAACGTACAAGATCATTTACATCTTTATCTGTGACGTAAGCAATGAAATAAAGTGTGTCACCTTTCTTTACTTCGTAGTAACTCCCTCTATAACTGCCACGCTCAACGCTCGAATAATCCTTCTTTAGGCTGGAAACAGGCGCAGGTGAGTGAGCCGCGCAACCAACGAGTCCCGCAGCTAATACAAAGCTAATACCAATATGACGCAGTAACTTACTCACCTAACCTCAGATCCTTAAGCCAAATCACCCGCGACAAGAGGAACAAAGCGAACCATTTCCACAACGGTAGAAAGGTACTCGTCACCCTTGCGTTCAATTCTAAGTAGTTGCTGCTCAGCATCTCCGACAGGAATCACCATTTTACCGCCATCTTTTAGCTGTGAGAGAAGCGCTTGGGGAATCACTTCTGCAGCAGCGGTAACAATGATGGCGTCAAACGGACCTTTCGTTTCCCATCCTAACCAGCCATCACCATGCTTCGTCGAGACATTGTAGATATCAAGTTGCTTAAGACGACGTTTCGCTTCCCATTGCAAAGATTTGATGCGTTCAACGGAATAAACATGGTCAACGATTTGTGCTAAAACTGCGGTTTGGTACCCAGAACCGGTTCCGATTTCCAAAACGTTACTAGCACGTTGAAGCTCAAGCAGCTCGGTCATGCGAGCGACGATGTAAGGTTGAGAAATAGTTTGTCCCTGACCAATCGGTAGCGCATTGTTATCGTAGGCTTGGTGCATCATCGCTTGAGAAACAAAGCTCTCTCTCGGTAAACAATGCATTGCATCCAAAACGCGTTGATCTTTGATGCCACTGGAGATAAGAAACGCTATCAACCTGTCAGCATGTGGGTTACTCATTACTTCTCTTCCTTCAACCAACTATCCATCGCACGCAGAGACTCATGAGCCGTGAGGTCTACTTGCAGTGGGGTAATAGAAACTCGACCGTGCTCAATCGCATAGAAGTCGGTACCTTCACCCGCATCTTGTTCTTTCCCCGGAGGCCCTAACCAATAGATATCATGCCCACGCGGATCTTTCTGCTTGATCATATTCTCTGCGTGATGACGAGCACCTAAACGGGTCACTTCGATTTCACCAAGACTCTCGAGAGGCAAATCAGGTACGTTTACGTTCAACAAACGGTTGGTTGGGATTGGCGCTGCCAAGTGTTGCTCAACCAACTGTCGAGCAATTTTAGCAGCCGACTCAAAATGACGTTTACCAACCAGTGAAAACGCAATGGCCTGCACGCCAAGAAAGTGCCCTTCCATTGCAGCAGCGACGGTACCAGAGTACAGAACGTCATCTCCCAGATTTGCACCATGATTAATGCCAGATAATACAAGATCTGGCAGGTCATCTTTCATCAGCTCATTTAGAGCAAAATGAACGCAATCTGTCGGTGTCCCTTGAACTGAATAAGTATTAGGGGCAATTTCTGAGACTCGCAGAGGCTGTTCCAAAGTCAATGAGTTTGATGCACCAGAACGATTTCGGTCTGGGGCAACAATGATCACTTCCGCGATGCTTCTCAGCTCATCCGCTAACGCGTGAATTCCTTGAGCATGCACACCGTCGTCATTACTAATTAGAATTCTTAAAGGTTTTGTATTTAGTGAATCCAGTTCCATTAGTATTCTCTTTCTACTTTGACCTCATTCACCAACTCACGAACAATGGATGTGGCAAAAGAGCCTGCATCGAGTGAGAAGGTCAACGTAATATTGTTACCTTCAACGTTCCAATCTAAGTCTTTTGGTTTGAGTGCGATTTCACGACGATCGTGACGCATACGATTACCACGGATCAGAGCCATTAAATCAGGTTCTTCATCAATAAATGGTTGTTCTAATGCAAGTGCATCAGCTTGGGTCGGTAACGCATTATCACCCGCTAAAGCGGCAGTAATCTCAACGTCACTCAATGCAAGCTTGTTTTGCATATCAGCAAGGTTATTCGCATCAACAGCCAACAATCCTTGTGATGTCTGTGCGATGTCACCATCGATGAATTTATCAAACACACCATTTTCTAGACGAGCAGAAACGATGCGGTTGAAGATCCATGAACGCGCGGCAGACAGGTACATGCTGCGTTTGTTTTGGTTACGCGTACGAACGTTTTCTCGTCCCCAACGACGGGCTTCGTCGAGGTTATTTCCATCGTTACCAAAGCGTTGGCTACCAAAGTAGTTTGGCACACCAACTTGTTTAACTTTTTCAAGGCGTTGCTCTACATCCGCCATATCTGTCACTTCAGACAAGGTAACCACAAACTCGTTCCCGATTAAGTCACCAGGACGCAGTTTTTTGTTGTGTCGATCGGTCGCCAGAATTTCAATACTTGGGTATTGCGCCAAAAATGTCGAAAAATCTGGAGTCTCACCTTTAGGCAGATGAACACTTAACCATTGTTCGGTTACTGCATGGCGATCTTTCAGGCCAGCCCAACTAACGTCTTTAGACTTAACACCACAAGCTTTCGCTAGCTCGTTAGCGACGAAACTGGTGTTCTCACCTGTTTTTCGAATGCGCACCATTAAGTGTTCACCTTCTCCCGTGAAGGCAAACCCCAAATCTTCGCGAACCTGAAAGTGTTCTGGTTGCGCTTTAATTTTTGCTGATGCGACTGGCTTGCCTGTGAGGTAAGCCAATGAGGATAAAATATCTGACATGATGTATTTCCACTGCTTACGCAGCTTTAAGGAGCAAATTATTCGATTATTGCTTAAATAGAAGCACGACTGCTTCTGTAGCAATGCCTTCTTTGCGTCCAGTAAAACCAAGACGTTCTGTCGTCGTTGCTTTTACGTTGATGTTGCTAATATCGGTTTCTAGATCTTCGGCAATGGCTGCACACATTGCATCAATGTGAGGCGCCATTTTCGGCGCTTGCGCCATGATGGTAACGTCTGCATTACCAAGGCGGTAGCCTTGTTCTTTTACTCGACGGTAAACGTCTTTCAATAATTCGCGACTGTTTGCACCTTTCCATTTATCGTCGGTATCTGGAAAATGACGACCAATATCACCCGCAGCAATCGCACCTAACAAAGCGTCGGTAAGAGCATGCAGAGCAACGTCGCCGTCTGAGTGCGCAATCAGGCCTTGTTCGTAAGGAATTGCAACACCACCAATAATCACAGGGCCTTCACCGCCAAATTTGTGTACGTCGAAACCATGACCAATTCGAATCATTTTTTATCCTTTATCTTCTAACCGCGCTCGCGGCTAAGATAAAACTCGGCTAAGGCGAGATCTTCTGGCTGAGTAATTTTAATGTTATTCGCACTACCTTGAACTAAAGCTGGCGTTTCTCCCAACCACTCTAAAGCCGATGCTTCATCAGTGATCGCAACACCTTGCTGCAATGCGTCTGCCAGTGCTCTTGTTAGCTGCCGAGTTTTAAACATTTGTGGAGTCAGTGCATGCCACAATGCTTCTCTGTCTACGGTATGATCGATGTTGTTTTCTTTGTTCGCTCGTTTCATTGTATCTCTCACGGGCGAGGCAAGAATGCCACCAGTAGGATGAGCACAACAAACATCAATCAGACGATCAATATCGTTTAATGTTACGCAAGGTCTCGCGGCATCATGGACCAGAACCCATTCACACGGAAGCTGCGCACTTACATAGTTTAGCCCTGAAAGCACTGAATCGGCTCTTTCTTTACCACCAGCGACACGTATTACGTCTGGGTGCAGGGCAATCGATAGTTCAGGGTAGTATGGGTCACCTTCTGTAACCGCAACCACAACTTTCGCGATTTGAGGGTGAGCAAGCAGTTTCTCTACAGTATGTTCCAATACCGTTTTTCCATCGATTAACAAATACTGTTTAGGTCGATCTGCTTTCATTCGGCTACCAACACCAGCCGCAGGTACAATAGCGATATGAGATGAAACGTTCTCTGACATCTTACGGGTTTTCCTCACCAACTATGCGGTAGAAGGTCTCGCCTTCTTTCACCAAGCCAAGTTCATGACGTGCTCTTTCTTCAATCGCATCAAGTCCTTGCTTTAAGTCATCTATCTCAGCAAACATTTCATTATTGCGAGCTTGTAGCTTGCTGTTCACCTGCTGTTGAACTTCAATTTCATCTTTTACTGTGTAGTAGTCAGACACCCCGTTTTTACCAAACCATAGAGTGTATTGAAGCCAACCAAACAGTAACGTAAGGGCTATAACAAAGATTCGCATATCGCTGCTAACATTCTGTACCGGAAGGAATTAGATAAGGTGACATATATAGCATAAATGCCGAGTTGCCTCTAGGGGATAAAGGGAGACTCACACGCTCCTTACAGGAAATAAGCACGAAAATAAAAAATGCCTAAGTTCGATGGCACTCTTTAATCGAGAAAGTAAAGAACCGTTTACGTGCTAGAAAGAGGAAGATTCGGTTTCAATTACCTGAGAAATCAGGACGGTTAGCTAACTAAGAGCTTGCTAGATACAGATGAGTTGGTTGCTTCTAGGTATTACCGCAGTACAGTCAGAACGGCTCATCACTCTAAAATACCGGCCTTTAAACACAAAAACGCCCCACCGAAGTGGGGCGTTTTTAGAAAGCTTTCAAGCTAAACTTTATTCAATAGACGCCCCACCGAAGTGGGGCGTTTTTAGAAAGCTTTCAAGCTAAACTTTATTCAATAAGAATTAAGCTTGGCCTTTAACTTCTTTAAGACCGTTGAAAGGAGCGCGCTCACCTAGAGCTTCCTCAATACGGATTAGTTGGTTGCTTTCTTTTAGGTATAGCAGCAACACGGTCAAAACAGCTCATCGCTCTTAACCATCTGCTTTTAAACATACGCCTATAAACAAAAACCCCCGCCTTAGCGAGGGTTTCAAAAAGCTATTTAGCTAAACTAATTCAATAAGAATTAAGCTTGGCCTTTAACTTCTTTAAGACCGTTGAAAGGAGCGCGCGCTCACCTAGAGCTTCCTCGATACGGATTAGTTGGTTGTACTTAGCAACACGGTCAGAACGGCTCATAGAACCAGTTTTGATTTGACCTGCAGCTGTACCTACCGCTAGGTCAGCGATAGTTGCATCTTCAGTTTCGCCAGAACGGTGAGAGATTACTGCTGTGTAACCTGCGTCTTTAGCCATCTTGATCGCAGCTAGAGTCTCAGTTAGAGAACCGATTTGGTTGAACTTGATTAGGATTGAGTTAGCGATGCCTTTCTCGATACCTTCAGCTAGGATCTTAGTGTTTGTAACGAATAGATCGTCACCAACTAGTTGGATCTTGTCGCCTAGAAGTTGAGTTTGGTGTGCGAAACCATCCCAGTCAGACTCGTCTAGACCGTCTTCGATAGATACGATTGGGAATTGCTCAACTAGACCAGCTAGGTAGTGGTTGAACTCTTCAGAAGTGAAAGTTTTGCCTTCACCTTTCATGTTGTAGATGCCAGCTTCTTTGTCGAAGAACTCAGATGCAGCACAGTCCATAGCTAGAGTAACGTCTTTGCCTAGCTCGTAACCAGCAGCAGCAACAGCTTCTGCGATAACTTCTAGAGCTTCAGCGTTAGATTTAAGGTTAGGAGCGAAACCACCTTCGTCACCAACAGCTGTGTTGTAGCCTTTAGACTTAAGAACTTTAGCTAGGTTGTGGAATACTTCCGCCCCCATGCGTACAGCTTCTTTAAGAGTTGCAGCGCCAACTGGTTGAATCATGAATTCTTGGATGTCAACGTTGTTGTCTGCGTGCTCACCACCGTTGATGATGTTCATCATTGGTAGAGGCATAGAGAACTGACCAGCAGTATCGTTTAGCTCAGCGATGTGCTCGTATAGAGGCATGCCTTTAGCTGCTGCTGCAGCTTTAGCGTTTGCTAGAGAAACTGCTAGGATAGCGTTCGCACCGAATTTAGATTTGTTTTCAGTGCCGTCTAGTTCGATCATTACTGCGTCGATTGCAGCTTGGTCTTTAGCGTCTTTGCCAACTAGAGCTTCAGCGATTGGGCCGTTTACAGCTTCAATTGCTTTAAGAACACCTTTACCTAGGAAACGTGCTTTGTCACCGTCACGTAGCTCAAGAGCTTCGCGAGAACCAGTAGATGCGCCAGATGGAGCTGCCGCCATACCTACGAAACCGCCTTCTAGGTGTACTTCAGCTTCTACAGTTGGGTTACCACGTGAGTCGATGATTTCACGACCTAGAACTTTAACGATCTTAGACATTAATGTTTCCTCTCGTTTCAAATATAAATGTCAATTTTAAAGGGCAGCAGCACAACCTTCGCCGCCGCCCGTATCCTTTTACTTCTCGAATTCGCCGCGTGAGTATTGACCCGCAGCCTTAACGAAACCTGCAAACAATGGGTGACCATCGCGAGGAGTCGATGTGAATTCAGGGTGGAACTGAGCCGCTACAAACCATGGGTGAGCTGGGTTCTCAATCATTTCCACTAGCTTCTTGTCCGCAGATAGGCCTGACACTTTAAGACCTGCTTTTTCAATTTGTGGACGAAGAACGTTGTTCACTTCGTAACGGTGACGGTGACGTTCATGGATCGTCGCGCTACCGTACAGTTCACGAGCTTTTGTACCTTTTTCTAGGTGACATAGCTGAGAACCTAGACGCATCGTACCGCCAAGATCAGATGATTCAGTACGCTCTTCCACGTTACCTGTTTCATCAACCCATTCTGTGATCAAACCTACCACAGGGTACTTCGTGTCTTTGTTAAATTCTGTTGAATGTGCACCTTCCATACCCGCAACGTTACGCGCGTATTCAATAAGGGCAACTTGCATACCTAGACAGATACCTAGGTAAGGCACTTTGTTTTCACGTGCGTATTGAGCCGCACGGATCTTGCCTTCAACACCACGATCACCGAAACCACCTGGAACTAGGATAGCGTCTAGACCTTCTAGAAGCTCAACGCCTTTAGTTTCGATGTCTTGAGAGTCTACGTACTTAATGGTTACGTTTAGGCGGTTTTTCAAGCCTGCGTGCTTAAGTGCTTCGTTCACAGATTTGTACGCATCTGGTAGTTCGATGTATTTACCGACCATACCGATAGTTACTTCACCTGTTGGATTCGCTTCTTCGTAGATAACCTGTTCCCATTCAGAAAGGTCAGCTTCTGGCGCATCAATACCGAAACGAGTACACACTAGGTCATCAAGACCTTGAGACTTAACAAGTTGAGGGATCTTGTAGATTGAATCTACGTCCTTCATTGAGATTACCGCTTTCTCAGGAACGTTACAGAAAAGTGCAATCTTCTTACGCTCGTTCGCTGGGATCATGCGATCGCTGCGGCAAACTAGGATGTCTGGTTGGATACCGATAGACAGTAGCTCTTTAACAGAGTGCTGAGTCGGTTTAGTTTTCACTTCGCCAGCTGCTGCTAGGTAAGGAACAAGAGTTAGATGCATGAACATTGCGCGTTCACGGCCAAGTTCTACTGCTAGCTGACGGATTGCTTCCATAAATGGTAGCGATTCGATATCACCTACCGTACCACCAACTTCAACGATAGCAATATCGTGGCCTTCAGAACCTGCGATTACGCGGTCTTTGATAGCGTTAGTGATATGAGGGATAACTTGAATTGTTGCGCCTAGGTAGTCACCACGACGTTCTTTACGAAGTACGTCGGCATAAACACGACCTGCAGTGAAGTTGTTACGCTTGGTCATCTTGGTACGGATGAAACGCTCGTAGTGACCAAGGTCAAGGTCAGTCTCTGCGCCATCTTCCGTAACAAACACTTCACCGTGCTGAGTTGGGCTCATTGTGCCTGGATCAACGTTGATGTAAGGGTCAAGCTTCATCATAGTCACTTTAAGACCACGAGCTTCTAGAATAGCTGCAAGAGATGCTGCTGCAATACCTTTACCTAGAGAGGATACAACCCCGCCAGTAACAAAAATGTAATTTGTCGTCATGTTTAACCTGAAATTGGTTGAATGAGGGAAATGGAGTGCTTCTGGACGGGAGATAAATATACCAGAAGCTCCTTACCGCCACAACGTGAAATCTATCACACCGTAATTTTTTATTTTTTGCTTCAAATCAAAGTGGGTAGAGACAAAGCAAAGTGCTTATTTATGTTCTGAGTCAGACTTGTCCCATAAATCGCGCTGTGACTATTTTGTCTGCAACTTCACTCTTCTTTTTTCACTTCATTCCAAAAATTGTCGAGTTCTGACAACGTACACTCGGTGAGTGTTCTTCCTGATTGCGCGACCTTACCTTCAACTTGCTTAAAACGCTTGGCAAACTTAATGTTCGCTTTGCTTAATGCCACTTCTGGGTCTTTGCCAAGATGACGTGCTAAGTTGACCGTGGCAAACAACAAGTCCCCTAACTCAAGTTCGACTTTCTCTTCATCTGGATCGATTTGAAGCGCTTCTTCCATCACCTCATCCACTTCTTCTTGAACCTTACTGACTACTGGCCCAAGCGAATCCCAATCGAATCCGTATTTCGCACATTTTTTCTGAATCTTTGTAGCACGAGAAAGCGCCGGCAAAGAGTTTGGTATTGAGTCTAGGATACTTTCTTCAGCTTTGCCTACTTGCGCTTTTTCTTTTGCTTTTTCCGTTTCCCAGTTGGCATTAATTTCCTCGTCAGACTCAAACTCAACATCCGAAAAAACATGCGGATGGCGACGAGTCAGTTTTTCGTTCACGGTTTCGACCACGTCCGAAAATTCGAACAGCCCTTGCTCTTTCGCTAATTGACTGTAAAAAATCACCTGGAACAACAAATCACCCAGCTCTTCTTTCAGATTTGACCAATCACGATTCTGAATCGCATCCACCACTTCGTAGGTTTCTTCGATGGTGTGCGGAACGATGGTGTCAAAGGTTTGTTTTAAGTCCCAAGGGCAACCGCTTTCTGGGTCACGTAGCTTCGCCATGATTTGTTCTAATTGTTCAATTGGATGACTCATTTTCGTTCCTTTAAACCTTTCTATCTAAAGAAAAAGGTGAGCAGCTAAAACCACTCACCTTCTACATTATATTTTCTCAGCAGCTTCACTAAGTAATTGTTACTTTGACAAGGCAACAAGTTTTCGCGACTCCTGAGCATAGCTCGCCTATGTGATGAGCCTGGGCCGGCACTCCGGAGTAAACGCAGTAAAAGTGACAAGTACGACGTGAAAGTTAGCCTAAGCGTTTTACCGACATAACATCCTTAATCTGCTCGACACGTTTCGAAACGCGAGAGAGCACCTCAATATTGGTCACCTCAAGATCAAAATCCATGATGGCGAGCTGACGACGGTAATCGACACGGCTCTTCATGCTGGTCACTTTGATTTTCTCGTTGGCAAATAGTGTGGTGATGTCTTTCAATAGACCGCCTCGCTCCATCGCTTCGACACGCACGGTGAGGATGTATGACCCTACAAATCCGCTGCCCCATACGGTATCAATGATACGTTCTGGTGCGTGATGACGCAGTTCTTCGAGCTGTTCACAGTCACTGCGGTGCACTGAGATACCTCGGCCTTGGGTGATGTAACCACAAATGTCATCGCCTGGAATTGGCTGACAACAGCGAGCTAGGTGCGTCATTAGGTTATCAACACCTTCTACTACTACCGCGTCTTTTTTCGGGCGACTTTGCGCTGGTGCTTTGTGCTCGGCTTCTTGAAGTTTTTCTAGCGCTTGCTGATCCTCTTCTTCCGCCGTTGGTTTATTCACCAGTGCATTAATGTGGTTGATGATCTGATTGATACGCAGGTCGCCACTGCCTACACCGACGTAGAGTTCATCCGGCGTATTGACGTTGAAGCGTTTTAGGGCGTAATGCTCTGCATCTTTTAACGTCGCGCCAATCTTCACCAACTCGTGTTCTAGGATTTCACGTCCCGCTTCGAGGTTTTTCTCACGACTCTGTTTACGGAACCAAGCGTTGATCTTCGCACGAGCACGCCCTGAATGAACAAAGCCTAGTGATGGGTTTAACCAGTCTCGCGATGGGTTTGGCTCTTTTGCTGTGATGATTTCGACCTGATCGCCCATGTGGAGTTTATGGGTGAACGGCACGATTCGGCCACCAACTTTGGCGCCAATACAACGGTGCCCGACTTCTGAGTGAATGTGGTAGGCAAAGTCTAGTGGAGTTGCCCCCATTGGTAAGTCGACAACATCGCCACGTGGTGTAAATGCGTAGACGCGGTCATCGAAGACTTGGCTTCGGAGTTCATCCAACATCTCACCAGAATCGGACATTTCTTCTTGCCAATCCAATAGCTTACGCAGCCAGGTAATTTTCTCATCGTAACCACTGCGACTGCTCGCACCTTCTTTGTATTTCCAGTGCGCGGCAACGCCCAGTTCAGATTCTTCGTGCATTTGCTTGGTACGAATTTGAATCTCGATGGTTTTGCCTTCAGGGCCAAGAATCACGGTGTGAATCGATTGGTAACCGTTTGGTTTTGGGTTTGCAACGTAGTCGTCGAACTCACTCGGTAAGTGCTTGTATTTGGTATGAACCACACCTAATGCAGCGTAACAATCTTGCAGTTTGTCGGCGATGATACGTACTGCACGCACATCAAACAATTCATCAAACGCCAAACTCTTCTTCTGCATTTTTCGCCAAATGCTGTAGATGTGTTTAGGACGACCACTGACTTCAGCATTAATGCCACAAGCTTTCATCTCTTGAGATAAGTCTTCGACAAAATCTTTGATATATTGCTCACGGACAATACGACGCTCAGCAAGCTGCTTTGCAATTTGCTTGTAAGTATCCGGTTGTTGATAACGGAAAGCGTAGTCTTCGATTTCCCACTTAAGCTGACCGATACCTAGGCGGTTAGCCAGTGGAGCATAAATGTTGGCACACTCTTTTGCCGCAGCACGTCGAACTTCGTCCGGCGCTTTTTTGACTTCAATAAGGTTGCAAATTCGTTCTGCTAGCTTGATGACAACGCAACGAAAATCATCCACCATGGCAAGCAGCATGCGACGAACGTTGTCTACTTGAGACGACGCAGCGCTGCCTTCCATCGTGACGTTAAGCTGACCGATAGCGGCCATTTCTTCTACGCCATCAATGAGCTTAATGATTTCTTTGCTGTATTTTTCTTCAAGAAGTTCTCTGTTGAAAGCACCACTTGAAACCAATGGAAACAGTTGAGCCGCCACTAATGTTGCTTTGTCCATCGACAAGGTGATCAGAATTTCGATCATCTCTCGTCCACGCCACAACAGGAGTTCGGCTTGTTCGTGACCCGCCAAAATCGTTTGGCAATCTCGATAAACTTCGATTAAGCGTGATGCTGTGCTCTTCTCTTGTCCTAGGCTAGCCACCCAGTTTTCAAGTTCAAACTGTTCATTTTGGTTTAAATGCGCGCTTCTTACCGCAACCATCTCATCATCCTAATTATTATATTTGTGTGGTTTGACTAACACCGTCCAGGTTAGTTCTTGCCTCCACGTTGAGTGTTGGCTTTATGACCGCCCACCACAAGTAAGCGGCCAAAGTCTTAAAAGTTAAGACTTTTCAAACAGTGCCATCGATTCTAGATGGCTGGTATGAGGGAACATGTCCAGCATACCTAATTTGGTTAGTTGATAGCCTTGCTCTAGCAAGCTCTGACTGTCCCTTGCAAGGGTAGCAGGATTACAAGAAACATAAACTACACGCTGAGCGCCAAGCGCAGAAACTTGATCGATGATCCCACTCGCTCCTGCTCGTGCAGGGTCCAGCAATACTTTGTCAAACTTTTCCGCAGCCCAAGCTTGGCCGTCAAAATCCTGCTCAAGGTTAGCGTGATAAAATTGCGCGTTATTGATTTGGTTCAAAGATGCATTATTTGAGGCTTTTTCGACCATCTCAGCCACACCTTCTACGCCAACGACATGTTTAACACGCTTTGCGATCGGCAAGCTGAAGTTACCTAATCCACAGAACAAATCTAACACTCGTTCGTCATTTTGAGGGTCTAACCACTCAATCGCCTGTTCCACCATTTTCTGGTTAACCGCTTGGTTGACCTGAATAAAGTTGTTCGGTGCAAAAGGGATTTTTACGCCCGCTTCTTGATAGAAAGGCACCTCACCTGCAACTAAGTTAAGTTGGTCAGTTTCTGGCATCAGATACAACGAGGCTTGATGGCGTGTCGCTAATTCAACTAATGCACTGACTTCTTCATCGGCCAAATTACTTAAGTGTCGCAACGTGATACAAGGCCCGTTGTCACCCAACACCAGTTCTACATGCCCCAATTGCTCTGGCTTTTTGAACGTTGTTAGCACCGAATAAATCTCAGGCAATAGCACATTCAACTCAGGAGCCAATACCGGACAATCCGTCACTTGCGCAATTTGCTTGCTTTGCTTTTTGCGGAAGCCGAAGTGCAACTGACGCGTTTTCTTATCGACAAACAAACTCACGCGAGCACGACGTCGGTAACCTAAAGACTCGCCCAATACTGGCGCATCCAAATCAATGTCACTGCCAGCAAATTTTCGCATTAACTGACGAAGCGTCTGCTGTTTGTGCGTCAATTGTTGGTCATAATTAAGGTGCTGCAAATCACAGCCGCCACATTCATGATAATGCGGACAAAATGGCGCAACGCGCGCGTCGCTTGGCTTTAGAATTTTAATCAGCTTGCCGCGAGCAAATTTGCTCTTCTCTTCCACCAATTGCGTCACCACTTCTTCACCTGGTAATGCGCCGTCAATGAACAACGGTTTCTTTTTAAGGTAAGCAATACCTGCGCCGTGGTGATCCAAACGCTCTACTTGTGCCGCTTGGTGACGAGTGTTTAATTGCGTTTTCTTTTTAGGTTGAAAGATACGTGCCATGCTCTGTGCCTGATTAGTGTCTAATTGCTCTGCTGCTTCACTATTCTTGATTGCAGCCGTTGTGTGATTCGAGTGACTTGATTATGCTTACCGTTTATCCGGTGACGTCACTTCTTTGCTCAAGGCAGTATGACTACTCTTGAGAAATAATGCGTTATTTTCCCATATCCAGACTCCGATGTAATTAGATAACATGACCAGATATGGCTTACGAGCACGTGTAATTACGCTGACTCTCGCTCCCACTCTCATTATTGGTTTATTACTGAGCGGCTTTTTCTCCTTTAATCGCTATCAGGACCTAGAGAAACAAGTTATCACTACGGGCAATAGCATCATTGAACCTCTTGCGATCGCCAGTGAATCTCACCTACTTGCTGAAAGCCGTGAAGCCGTACGTCGCCTGATTAGCTACGCGCACCGTAAAAATTCCAAACTCGTTCGCAGTATTGCCGTATTTGATGAGCACCATGAACTGTTCGTCACGTCAAACTTCCATCCTAATTTTGAAGCTCTGATGTTCCCAAAAGATAAGCCGATCCCAAAGCTGGGAAATTCGGAAATCTATGAGAACTCCCTGATCCTGCGTGTGCCGATCTTGTCGGAAGGACACTATTTATCAGAACTGTCTAACGAAAACCAAGGCACAAAAGCCATTGGCTACATCGCGGTAGAAATGGATCTTTCTTCTCTACGCTTACAGCAATACCAAGAAGTCTTCTCCGCTTTCCTTGTTTTGATCCTTGGTCTAGGGCTTGCAAGCGTGTTTGCTTCCCGCTTAATGCATGATGTTACCCAACCAATCACGCACATGAAAAACGTCGTTGATCGTATTCGTCGTGGTCACTTAGATGTGCGTATCGAAGGCAAAATGCACGGCGAGTTAGACCAACTGAAAAACGGTATCAACGCCATGGCGGTTTCGCTATCGGAATACCACGTCGAGATGCAGCACAGTATAGACCAAGCCACGTCAGACCTACGCGAAACCTTGGAACAGTTAGAAATTCAAAACGTTGAGCTCGATATTGCGAAGAAGCGCGCACAAGAAGCCGCACGTGTGAAGTCAGAATTTTTGGCCAATATGTCGCACGAATTACGTACGCCATTGAATGGTGTAATTGGCTTTACTCGTCAAATGCTCAAAACGCAGCTTTCTAATAGCCAAACCGACTACTTGCAAACCATTGAGAAGTCCGCAAACAACCTACTGAACATCATCAATGACATTCTCGATTTCTCGAAATTGGAAGCCGGTAAGCTGGCGTTGGAAAACATTCCATTTGATTTCCGCGAAAGCTTAGAAGAAGTAATCAACCTACAAGCCACCAGCGCGCATGAGAAAGGTCTGGAGATCACCTTGAAAGTGGATCCGAAGATCCCGCCAGGTCTAGTCGGAGACCCGCTACGTATCCAACAAATTTTGACTAACTTGGTGGGGAACTCCATTAAGTTTACTGAGCGCGGAAACATCGATGTTAGCGTCGAAATGCGTTCACAAGCAGGTGACTCGGTTGAGCTGCAATTTATGGTGCGAGACACCGGTATCGGTATTTCAGAGCGTCAACAAGCGCAGTTATTCCAAGCATTCAGCCAAGCGGATGCCAGCATATCTCGTCGATATGGTGGTACGGGGCTGGGCTTAGTCATCACCCAGAAACTGGTAAGTCAGATGGGCGGCGAAATCAGTTTGACTAGTCGTCTTCACCAAGGTTCGACATTCTGGTTTACGCTTCGCCTCAACTCGACAGAAATGCCAATGAGCGATCTGATTGAAGTCGAGCTACTTACGGGCAAACAGTTGCTGTTGGTAGAACCAAACATGCAAGCGGCATCGGTGACTCAGCAGATCTTGAGTCAAGAAGGTATTCTCGTTACCTATCGTTCTTCCTTACCAGAGAACGAAGAGCACTACGATTACGTATTGCTGAACTTGGCAGCAAACCAAACTTATGACGAGCAATCAGTCGCAGCTTGGATTGAGCAAGCGAAGCGCATGGCGCCAAGTGTCATCATGGGTACACCGAGCACCGAATTAGCGCTTGCCGACCAAATCATGACCGAGCATCAAATCCAGTGCTTAACCAAACCGCTATCTCGCCGTAAGCTGCTGCAAAGTTTGATCAATGAACATGTTGAAGCACCTCAAGCTATTGCCGCTCCTGTTGAAACAGAAGAAAGCGAACGACTGCCACTGACAGTGCTCGCGGTGGATGATAACCCTGCAAACCTAAAACTGATTTCAGCACTACTGAAAGAAAGGGTTGAAACCGTAACGGCTTGTAGCAATGGCCAGCAAGCCGTAAATCTCGCTACCGAGAAGAAATACGACCTGATTTTTATGGACATCCAAATGCCATTAATGGATGGCGTGACCGCTTGTCAGAACATCAAAGAGCTTGAGTTAAACAAAGACACACCAGTGATCGCCGTTACCGCGCACGCCATGGCCGGGGAGCGCGATCGTCTAAAGACACACCAGTGATCGCCGTTACCGCGCACGCCATGGCCGGGGAGCGCGATCGTCTGCTCGCCGCAGGTATGGATGATTACCTCACCAAACCAATTGAAGAGCATGTACTGCAACAAGTGTTGGTCCACTGGAATCCGAATACCTGTACAGAAAGCATAGGGAAAGTTGCGCCGTCCTACGTCGATGAACCAGCAAGTGAAGCACCTGCTACAGCTGAAAATACACAACCTGATGTGATTATTGACTGGCAAGCCGCATTGAAACAGAGCGCTAATAAGGAAGACTTAGCCAAAGATATGCTGCGTATGTTGATCGATTTCATTCCAGAAGTAGAAGAAGTTGTCGACCACGCACTTGAGCAAGACGATTATTCGCGTGAAGAGTTAATTCATGTGATCCACAAACTGCACGGCAGTAGCTCTTATTGTGGCGTACCAAGGCTAAAATCTCTCTGTGCTACGCTTGAACACGCACTTCGTTCAGGAGCCAGCATTGAGGAAATTGAACCTGAAATGTTTGAACTGCAAGATGAAATGATTAAGGTCACCACCACCGCAAAACTTTATCTAGAGCAGTAGCATTCTGACTAAACTTCATACAAAAAAGCCAGAGCATTTGCTCTGGCTTTTGTTATTCAACTTAAAGGGTTAGGATTCAAGAATCACGGTCGCAACCGCGTAGTGACGTTCATCAGAAATGGATAAGTGCACGTGATTAACGCCCATCGTCTGCGCCATTTTTTGAGCCACGCCAGACAGCATTAAAATTGGCTTACCCAACTCATCATTCGAGACGGTAAAATCATGGAAAGTCACGCCTTGAGCAATCCCCGTACCTAGCGCTTTCGATGCTGCCTCTTTAGCGGCAAAACGCTTAGCAAGATAACGCCCTTGCTGCTTAAGTTGCGAAAACTTTGCCATTTCATCCTCAGAGAGAATACGTCGAGCAAAAGGTTCACCACTGCGGCCTAGCGCTTTCTCTATACGCTCGATTTCAGCAATGTCGGTTCCTAAACCTAAAATAGCCATTCGCAGAACCTAGTTATTTGCGTGCCGCGATCATCAGTGCTTTCATCTCTGCCACTGACTTTTCTAGGCCATCAAACACTGCACGTCCTATGATAGAGTGACCAATGTTCAATTCGTAAATTTCTGGTAGCGCAGCAATTGGTGCCACGTTGTGGTAAGTCAGACCGTGGCCAGCGTTCACAATAATACCAAGGTCATCAGCGTAGCTTGCGCCCGCAGCAATCTTCTTCAATTCTGCTTGTTGCTCTTCTTCTGTTTCTGCATCAGCGTAATGACCAGTATGAAGCTCGATAAATGGTGCACCACACTGCTTCGCCGCTTCAATTTGCTGACGATCCGCATCAATAAACAGAGAAACTTTAATGCCCGCTTCCGTTAGCTTTTGCGTTGCCGCTTTTACTTTCTCAAGTTGGCCAACCACATCTAAGCCGCCTTCAGTAGTGAGCTCTTCACGCTTTTCTGGTACGAGACAAACAAACTCTGGCTTAGTTTTTAGTGCGATCTCAACCATTTCCTCAGTGACCGCCATTTCTAGATTCATACGTGTTTGAATCGTCTCACGTAGAATACGCACATCACGATCCAAAATATGGCGACGGTCTTCACGCAGGTGGATGGTAATGCCGTCCGCCCCAGCACGCTCTGCGATTTCCGCAGCGTGTACAGGATCTGGGTATTTTGTACCACGCGCATTACGTAGAGTGGCAATATGGTCGATATTAACGCCTAAATAAATTGAGCTCATTTTCCATTACTCCGTGCTCTGGGTGTCTGAATAAACAATTCACGACTTTTTAAAGGTTTGCCGCCAAGATACGGCTTTAAGGCTATACGTGTAAAGCGTTTTGCCGCTTTTAACTGCTCTTTAGTGACAAACCGCCGCTCACTGATTGCAATCAGCTCATTGCCCAGAAATGTTAGATTGTCCCGCCTTACCGATGCGATAAATCCCTTTTGTTCTCGGTAGCGGTACGTCATCTCAGGATCGACCGACTCCCCCGTGCCAGCACAGTGCAAAAAGTCGACGCCATACCCCATTGAAGAGAGCAAAGCCAACTCAAAACGGCGTAATGCGGGTTCTGGGTTTTCACACTGAGCGAGCTCGGTTAAGGCATGCAGGTAATCATGAAACAGTGCAGGCATTGGGACTTCTGCCATTAGCACTCGCCCAACGAGCTCGTTGACGTACATGGCTGAGTACAGGTTGATCCCAAACAAAGGTAAACCTAGGCTGATAGGCTCTGCTTGGCGCAACGTTTTCATCGACCCTTTACCAGACCATTTAAGCAATAGAGGCGTAAAAGGTTGCAGTGCGCCTTTTAGATTGGAGCGTTTACTACGCGCGCCCTTGGCCATTAGCGTGATACGACCATACTCCTCGCTAAATACATCAAGGATTAAGCTCGATTCACTGTAAGGGCGTCGGTGCAGGACAAAGCAGCGTTGAAAACCTTCTGCGGATAAGTTGCTCATCTAAATCTATGTGCCTAAAAATCTAATGCCAGAATAGTAAAAAATAAGGAGCCATGCGGCTCCTTATTTTAATCGATATTGGATTCTACTTAATATTGAAACGAAGTGTTCTCGCCTCAAATTATAGATCGTCGATGTAACCCAGTGAGCGTAGTGCACGTTCGTCATCTGCCCAACCAGACTTCACTTTCACCCAAGTCTCTAGATAAACTTTACGGCCGAACAACTCTTCCATATCTAGACGTGCTTCACGACCAATGGTTTTGATCTTCTCGCCGCCTTTACCAATCACCATTTTCTTCTGACCATTACGTTCAACAAGAATCAAAGCATTGATATGGAAACCGTCGGTTTCTGGGTTGTAATCAAAACGCTCAATCTCAACCGTTACAGAATATGGCAGTTCATCACCAGTAAAGCGCATTAGCTTTTCACGTACGATTTCTGAAGCCATGAAACGCTGAGAGCGATCCGTTACGTATTCTTCAGGGAAGTGATGCGTCGCTTTCGGCAGGTGATTACGTACGTGCTTGCGCAATACATCAATGTTCTTACCTTGCTTCGCAGATATTGGCACTACATCGACAAAGTCCATTTTTTTAGACATTTCAGCCATGTGTAGCATCACTTCATTACGATCTTGCACGTTATCGACTTTGTTAACACAAAGTACAACAGGGAAGTTCGATTTCTGAAGCTTGGTCAACACCATCTCGTCGTCTTTCGTCCAATGGGTACCATCGACTAAGAAGAAAACTAGGTTCACGTCACTCAACGATGAGTTTGCAGCGCGGTTCATCAAACGGTTGATTGCACGTTTTTCTTCAATGTGAAGTCCTGGTGTATCAACGTAAATCGCTTGGTAATCGCCATCTGTGTCTACGCCCATGATGCGGTGACGCGTCGTTTGTGGCTTACGTGACGTGATCGAAATCTTCTGACCTAGAATTTTGTTCAGAAGCGTCGATTTACCCACGTTAGGACGACCAACAATGGCAATGAAACCACAATGCTGGTTTTCCGGTGAGCTCACCTCACCATGTGATGCGAAAAACGCATCGATGTCGAATTCGTTATCAGCCATTAGTTAATTGCTCTAGTGCTGTTTCTGCTGCCGCCTGTTCTGCCTTGCGGCGGCTGGTGCCTTTACCGATTACAGGCTTATCCACACCTGCTACTTCGCACTCAACCGTAAACTCTTGGTTGTGCGCTTCACCTTTAATATTAGTCACTGTGTAGACAGGCAGCGGTTTTCTTCTGCCTTGCAGGAACTCTTGTAGGCGAGTTTTTGGGTCTTTTTGTGATACGCCAGGTTTGATGGCTTCAAGACGCGAGTTGTACCAACTCAGAACAATACTGCGTACTTTCTCAATATCACTATCTAGGTAAATTGCACCAATAATGGCTTCTACCGCATCGGCTAGAATAGAGTCTCGGCGGAAACCGCCACTCTTCAATTCACCTGGACCTAATTTTAAATAATCTCCTAGATCGAATTCACGACCCAGTTCCGCCAATGTGTGTCCACGTACCAGAGTAGCGCGCATACGGCTCATGTCACCCTCGTTCACTTTCGGAAAACGATGGTACAGATCATCAGCGATGACAAAACTTAAAATTGAATCGCCCAGAAACTCAAGACGTTCATTGTGCTTGCTGTTGGCGCTGCGGTGAGTCAGCGCCAAGTTGATAAGCCCAGCATCCTTAAATTGGTAGCCGAGCTTTCTCTCTAGTTTATCAATTGGAGAATTCATACTCTCTCGATATTAAATAGTTAGTGAATACCACCGATGCGGTTGAAACGCACACCAGTTGGGATCCATGAAGGTAGAACGCTATCTGCGCCACGATCAAACTCAAAGCTGATCCAAATGGCAACAGCTTTGCCGACAAGGTTAGCTTCAGGAACAAAGCCCCAGTAACGGCTGTCTGCACTGTTGTCACGGTTATCACCCATCACAAAGTACTGACCTTGAGGTACCACCCATTCAGTTGTACCGCTACGTGGGAAGTATTGCTCCACACGGTTACGTACAAGTGGGTTAACCAAAATATTGTGCTCAACGTTACCCAATTTCTCATCCAGTTGGATCATTGGGATACCGTTTGATTTGAATTGACTCTCTTCTACATTGCTCAGTTTAACTGGCTTACAGCTGGATTCGCCTTGGCTTTGAATGCACAACTGCTTATCACCAGAATAACGAACAATGTCACCCGGCAAACCAATGACACGTTTGATGTAATCAACGCTTGGTTGAGGTGGGTATTTAAAGACAACAATATCACCACGTTCAGGCTTACCAGTTTCCACTAACTGAGTACGCCATACTGGGTCTTTTAGACCATACGCGTACTTCTCAACTAAAATGAAATCGCCAACCAGCAAGGTTGGCATCATTGAGCCTGACGGGATTTGAAACGGTTCATAGATAAAAGAACGTAATACTAAGACGAAAGCGATAACAGGGAAAATAGACACACTGTTTTCAATCCACCATGGCTGGCGCTCCACTTTCTGTAGAGTGACCGCATCCAAACCATTTGTAGTTTGCGCTTGAATCTCCGCTACTTTCGCTTGACGTTTTTTTGCAAACACCAGCTTTTCCAGTAGCCAAACTACACCCGTTACCAAGGTGACGATAACCAGCATCAGTGAGAATGTATTCGCCATTAAATTCCCTTATCTAAAAATACGAAAGTGAAAGAGCCTAAACCCTTTCACTTATTTAAGTTCTAACGTCTTATGACCAACAATAGTGGGACAAAGTTCAACTCTAATCTTTGCCGACGTGAAGAATTGCTAGGAACGCTTCTTGAGGCAGTTCCACGTTACCGATCTGCTTCATACGTTTCTTACCTTCTTTCTGTTTCTTCAGAAGTTTCTTCTTACGACTCACGTCACCACCGTAACATTTTGCGATTACGTTTTTACGTAGCTGCTTAACGGTAGAACGCGCAATGATGTGGTTACCAATAGCCGCTTGAATCGCGATATCGAACATCTGACGAGGGATAAATTCTTTCATCTTCTCAACCAGCTGACGACCACGAGTCTGAGACTGATCTTTGTGCGTGATAAGCGCAAGTGCATCCACTTTGTCGCCGTTCAATAGTACGTCGACGCGTACCATGTTTGACGCTTCAAAGCGTTGGAAGTTGTAATCCAGAGATGCGTAACCACGTGACGTAGACTTCAGACGGTCGAAGAAGTCGAGAACAACTTCCGCCATTGGAATATCGTAAGTCACTGCCACCTGGTTACCGTGGTAAACCATATCAACTTGGAGACCACGCTTCTCCACACACAGTGTGATCACGTTACCTAGGTAATCAGAAGGCACCAAGATGTTACAACGCGCAATCGGCTCACGAATCTCTTCGATGTCGTTAATTGCAGGTAGCTTCGCTGGGCTATCAACGTACAGTAGCTCACCATCCGTTTTCTCAACTTCGTAAACTACCGTTGGCGCTGTGGTAATCAGGTCGAGATCGTATTCACGCTCTAGACGCTCTTGGATAATTTCCATGTGCAGCATGCCAAGGAAACCACAACGGAAACCAAAACCAAGCGCTGCTGAGTTTTCTGGTTCGTAGAATAGCGATGCATCGTTTAGGCTCAATTTACCCAGTGCGTCACGGAAGTTTTCGTAATCGTCAGATGATACAGGGAACAGACCCGCGTATACCTGAGGTTTTACTTTCTTAAAGCCTGGAAGTGGCTTATCGCTGCCGTTTTTCGCTAACGTTAGCGTATCACCTACTGGTGCGCCTAGGATGTCTTTGATACCACAAACAACCCAACCTACTTCGCCAGTATTTAGAACATCAGTATCCACTTGCTTAGGTGTAAAGATACCCAAACGGTCTACACCCCAAGCTTGGCCTGTGCTCATTACTTTGATTTTGTCGTTCTTCTTCAGTGAACCGTTTTTGATTCGTACCAAAGATACTACGCCAAGATAGTTATCAAACCATGAGTCAATGATCAGCGCTTGTAGCGGCGCATCAGGATCACCTTCTGGCGCTGGAATTGCTGATACGATGTTTTCTAGAACGTCCTCAACACCCAGACCTGTCTTCGCAGAACAGCGTGTTGCGTCCATCGCATCAATACCAACGATTTCTTCAATTTCTTCAGCTACACGTTCAGGATCAGCGGCTGGCAAGTCGATCTTGTTTAAGATTGGCACAACTTCCAGATCCATTTCGATCGCGGTGTAACAGTTAGCAAGTGTTTGCGCTTCTACACCCTGACCAGCATCAACAACCAATAGCGCGCCTTCACAAGCCGCTAGAGAACGTGATACTTCGTATGCAAAGTCTACGTGTCCCGGAGTATCGATGAAGTTCAGCTGATAAGTTTCACCGTCTTTAGCGGTGTAGTTTAGCGTCACACTCTGAGATTTAATGGTGATACCACGCTCACGTTCAAGATCCATAGAATCCAGAACCTGTGCGGCCATTTCACGATCGCTTAATCCTCCACAAACTTGGATTAGACGGTCTGATAGGGTCGACTTACCATGGTCGATGTGGGCGATAATCGAAAAGTTACGAATGTGCTTCATAGATTTAGGGTGACTAACTCTTTACAAATTGGGACAGTAAGAAAGCCATCATTTGACGGCATTTCAATCAAGTTGGCAGATTCTACCGAATTTCGTTAACGGGCGCACCTAATTTAAAGTGTAGAGCTTATTGGATAGGTTCACCGAGAACTCGAATGAGGGTGACTTGGCGTTTTGACTCATCTTCAAGCGGTTTTGATAGGCGTTTTGCGAACCACATACCACCGGCTGCAAATAGCATGGATGCGAGAATAACAATGCCTTCTCCACCAGCGGTCAGAGGAGTCAGTAAGAAATGACCAACCATAGCACCAAGAATCAAACCAAATAAAGGCAGTAGATACACCGCCATGGCTGACTTGATAAGGCTGGATTCAGGAAAGCCGATTTCCACGACTTGACCGACTTGCACGTTTTTTTCTGTGCGCAGATGCCACGACAGGCTCTTATTACCTATCGCTTTAGTGACAACACCTGTGCCACAACTTTTTTGCGAGGAGCAGCTGCTGCAGCTCGTTTGCTGCTCGCAGCTTAAATCTATCTCGTACTGCTTACCGTGACGCTCTACTCCGGTCACGGTAGCTAACGCAGTCATCATTATTGCTTACTCTTTGTTACATTAAATGTGACAGATTGAGCAATGCGCTGCGCCGTAGCTGGCGGAATATCTCCGACCACAGAGATTTCATAATCACCATTCACAAAACTGTGTAAGGTTCTACGGCCTTGACGAACCAGTTGTCCTTTTAATGAATGCTCATCTTTGTTTGCTACGTAAACAGAGAAGTTGAACAAGCCATCAGAATACAACTGACTTTCTACCATTTGGTCTGTTGATGCCATACGGTAGCGGTTGAGATCGTTTGGATGAAAACCGTCTGGAGTCCAGCCCACAGTCCAATTGCTCGTGCCAATTTCACCTTTCGGCATTGTAAGCACAGCAGGAAGTTGAACGTCTTCAAGGCCGCTCATCAACTCTGCAATTTTAGGGTTTACTGTGTAAGAGATCGTGCGGTATTGCTCTAGCATCTCGCCATCACGATCGACAAGATCGGCGCGAAGTGGCAATTTGCTCTTTTCGTCAATCCAAAGGACATAGGAATAACGTAGTCCGTCTTTCGGCACAATGCGTAATACCTGAGTTGGAACACCGGCTTCACGCGCACGCCCTACTTGAACGTAGTCGTAATACAGGTTTAGCTCGTCGATATTGGTGTTAAGCATCGGTATCGTTGGTGCAACCATTTTGCCTGATTCGATAGTGAACGGTTCCACGCCAGTTTCGATATAACTCACTTCTGTTCCGCGACGAATCACCTCACGTACAGGTCCACTTAAATAAACAAGATGAGCGTACTGATCTTCGCCGTGTGTCGCGTGACGATACAGCAAAGGCTCAATGCTGTTCTTTTTGATAAGGATGTAAGAAAGTTCGTAACTTAAATTCTTACTCGCCTCGCTCATTTGATGCAATAAAGCCTCCGCCGGCTTATCACCAGCAAAGGCTTGCGAAGACATCATACTGAACAGAGCGCAAGCGCTGATCAGAAATTTTTTCATTCACTATCCGGAGTCAGATGCGCATCTTGCTGAGATGCGTCACTGTTAATTCTTAACTGCAATTCGTAGTCACGCAGCATAGCATGAACGCGTTTACGTTGCTCCTGCATATTTGCCTCACCCACTGAGCGCTCTACGGACTCACGAGTTAAGCTCACAGGTTCAGCACTGCCTGCAAACGGAACGGTTTGCAAAACTGGTAACTGTTCAGCTTGTGGCGACATTGGATCGCTACCGCCGTATTGCTGCACACCTAAGATAACGACTAGCGACACACATGCAGCAACAGCGACTTGCCCAAACTGAGTTAACCACGCTGGCAACTGACGTTTGGCTTTTTGCGGTTCTGGTTGCGACTCTTTAGGCGCATCAGCGATTGAAATGACATTGGCACTGCGCGAATCGATCGCACGATGCACAGGTTCGTCTTCTAACGCTAACGCTACGCTTTCAGCAATATTCCACTCAGGTTTTGCTGGCGCCTCGCCTCGCATCACATCACCAATTAGGTGATAATTCTGCCAAGCTTCACGGCTCTCTTGGTCTTGCTCTAACTCTTGAATTAAAGCCTTATCGACCAATTCTCCATCCATGAGAGCTGAAAGTTGTTCTTTGTCAGCCATTGTTTTCACCATAGTTATTACTTGTACTAGCGCTGTAAAAGAGGTCTGATTTTCTTTTCCACCGCTTCACGAGCACGGAAGATACGTGAACGTACCGTTCCTACCGGGCAATCCATCACTTCAGCAATTTCTTCATAACTTAAGCCATCAAGCTCTCGCAATGTCATTGCTGTCTTTAAATCTTCAGGTAAAGCTTCGATTGCACTGAACACTACCCGTTGCAATTCTTTGGACAACGTTAAGTTCTCAGGGTTCGAAATTTCTTTAAGTGCACTACCTGTTTCGTAAAATTCAGCTTCTTCAGCATCAACATCTGTCGCTGGGGGTCTGCGCCCTTGAGCCACAATGTGATTTTTCGCAGTATTCACTGCAATGCGATACAGCCACGTATAAAACGCACTTTCCCCGCGAAAGCTAGGGATAGCTCGGTAAGCTTTGATAAAGGCTTCTTGTGCTACATCTGGTACATCGCCAGGATTACTAACGTATCTGGAAATAAGATTACACACCTTGTTCTGATACTTTGTTACCAGCAGGTTGAATGCTTGCTTATCACCATTCTGAACTCGCTCAATCAATACTTGATCGGTCAGCTGCTCGTTCATTCGAGCGGATACTCCTATTTGTTATGCCCCTACTCTTCTCAGATATGGGTACTAATTATGCAAAACGTAGTATTGACACCACTGCTTACTTGAGCACTATTGTGACTCCAATGTGAATGAGAAAGTTCCATGGTTTCTCAAGTTTTTTGTCATTGTTTTTTCACAGTGTGATGTCATGCGCCAAATCCCATGCACTGCCTGACTTATGTCTAATTTGACAAGCGAGCATATTAAAGGGAAATGGGTATAATGGATGATCTCTGTCCCAGATTGTGCTGGGTAGAAACTAGAAAAGCAATGAGATTGACAAACTATTACTTTTCATTTGCATGGCTATTGGCTGTCTGAATAACGCGTTTTCAACCAAAACTCAGAAAACAACCGTGTGTCATTAGGCCTCAATGACCTAAGCATGCAAAAAGAAGAGTGGCTCAAGTCACCAGAGTAACTGTGGTTTAGATAAGTCTCCCAACTTAGCCCTTAGTGACGGATGTCACGCATATGGAATGCACATGGTGTGCAAATAATACACAAGGTAACGTTGTTACCTTAGCTTGGGATTATAAAAGTTATATGAACACAAATCGTGAACATGAATGTGATGTGTTAGTGGTAGGGAGTGGCGCTGCGGGCTTGTCGTTGGCTTTACGTGTCGCAAACCACTGTAAAGTAATGGTACTTAGCAAAGGACCGCGCAGCGAAGGGGCAACTTACTACGCTCAAGGCGGTATCGCCGCTGTGTTCGATGAATCCGACACCATTGAGTCGCACGTTGAAGATACCCAAATTGCCGGGGATGGTATCTGCGACGAAGAGACCGTGAGATTCATTGCAGAACACTCAAAAGAATGTGTGCAATGGCTGATTGATGGCGGTGTACCGTTTGACCGTGAAGACGATGATTCTGACGATGAACCTCGTTACCACCTAACTCGCGAAGGTGGCCACAGCCGCCGCCGTATTCTGCACGCCGCAGACGCAACCGGTATGGCAATGCAAACCTCATTGCAGGACAACGCCCACAACCATCCCAATATTCATGTTCTTGAACGCCACAACGCTCTGGACTTGATCACTGAAGATAAAATCGGTGGTGATAAAAACAAAGTCATCGGTGCCTATATCTGGAACCGAAACGAAGAGCACGTAGAAACCGTGCGCGCCAAATTTGTGGTTCTAGCGACAGGTGGCGCGTCAAAGGTTTATCAATACACCTCTAACCCTGATGTCTCATCGGGTGATGGTATTGCTATCGCGTGGCGAGCGGGCTGTCGAGTGGCGAACTTAGAGTTCAACCAGTTCCACCCAACTTGCCTTTACCACCCTGAAGCTCGCAACTTCTTGCTGACCGAGGCCCTTCGTGGTGAAGGCGCCTACCTTCGTCGCCCAGACGGCACTCGCTTTATGCCAGATTTTGATGAGCGTAAAGAACTCGCCCCCCGCGATGTTGTCGCTCGTGCCATCGACTTCGAAATGAAACGCTTGGGTGCAGACTGCATGTATCTCGACATCAGTCATAAACCAGCGGACTTCATCACCAAGCACTTCCCCACCATTTACTCGCGCTTGATGGACTTGGGCATTGATATGACCAAAGAGCCTATTCCAATCGTACCAGCTGCGCACTATACCTGTGGCGGCGTGATGGTGGATCAAAACGGTCATACGGATTTGAAAAACCTATACGCGATTGGCGAAGTGAGCTACACCGGCTTGCATGGTGCTAACCGTATGGCATCGAACTCACTGTTGGAATGTGTGGTTTATGCGTGGTCTGCTGCAAAAGATATTCTGAAACATCACACCAGCGTTGAGCTGCCTTCACGTGTTCCATGTTGGGATGAAAGCCAAGTCACCAACAGTGATGAAGAAGTTATTATTCAACACAACTGGCACGAACTTCGCCTGTTCATGTGGGACTACATGGGCATTGTGCGTACCGATAAGCGCTTAGAACGTGCATTGCGCCGCATTCAACTGCTACAACAAGAAACGCATGAGTACTACAGTAACTTCCGCGTATCTAATAACTTGTTGGAGCTGCGTAATCTACTGCAAGTTGCAGAGCTTATGGTTCGCTGTGCAATGCAACGTAAAGAGAGCCGCGGCCTGCACTACACGCTTGATTACCCAAATCAACTGGAAAACAGCGGTCCGACAATTCTGGTACCAGCAAAGCAGTTAACCGATAATTAATATCGAATCTAACGCTTATCAACAGGGAGCTTTGGCTCCCTGTTTCATTTTCCATTGACGCAAAATCAAGGAAAGTTGCCGATAGCACCGTTCATCACAACTGTCTCGCCAAATCGTCACCATTTCATCCGACTCTAGCGTAAAGGAGAGTTTAAAAGGCAGCGTCGTCAGGTTGACGTGTTTGATATGCGAATTACTCGTTTCATTTTTTACCGTGCCGTCGCTGTGCACATACCAATGCCCTTGACTCGACAAAAGGACAAAGCCTGGATCACGTAGCTTGCTAGCAATCAGTAATAACAAATAAATCGATAATACGAGCGGAATGTCGGAAAGAGACACGGCCCAAGTCAAGCTTAAGAAAACGGTCAGATTGCTGACTTGAGCCGTAATTGAGGAAGATACGTTAAGATTAACGAACTTTGCTGAGGTTGTGGGCAACAATTTTATCAACCATTGCTGCATGGCCTAGGTTCTCGCTACGACCATGTCCCATCACCCAAGTGAACAGATCTGGATCATCACATTCAAGCAGAGAAACAAAGTCACGCTGTTCTTGTTCGTTCAGCGCATCAAAGCACTCTTCAAAAAACGGCATAATCACCACATCCAGCTCAAGCATGCCACGACGACAAGCCCATTTAATACGCGCCTTTTCTTCAGGAGTGTACATTCATTATTCCTTCATAGATGTCTTGTTATTAATGCGGAGTGTAACAAGGGATGTGCAACGTCACTAGTGTGCGGGTCACAATACGTTAAGTAACTTCAAGGTGTCAGATTCAAAGCTGGTCACTGATTCAACACCACTGAACCTCACGTTTAGCAACAGCGAGCTCTTTCCTAATTATTCTGCCATGAAATCACGATAGAAAACGTCACCTATCCTTGATTGGCATACGTTGTTGACGTTTGTTACTCAAGGTTGATTAGATTTCCAAATTACCGCTACATCTGAAAACTGAGCGGTTCTCGCTAAACCGAACACCTTAAGGTGACTTGGGCATATTGAAAGCTGACAAATGGTGAATCTGCATTTAACATAGCTGAAAAATATCTTCAAAAGGCATTGTAATCATGGAATGGCAAACTCGCTTTTCACCGCTCAACCTATCGACTCAAGATGCTCTACCAGAACTGTCTATCTCACGACTCGATCATCTAGGCATGATCACCATGGTAGGCGATGACAAAAAATCGTACCTGCATGGTCAAGTTACCTGTGATGTGGTTTCTCTAGAAAAAGACCAATCAACACTCGGTGCGCACTGCGACGCGAAAGGTAAAGTGTGGAGTGTATTCCGCTTGTTCCATCATGGTGATGGCTACGGCATGATCCAGCCGAAATCTGCGATTGAAATCGAACTGAAAGAAATAAAAAAATACGCCGTATTTTCCAAAGTCACGATTGAAGAATCTAACGATGTGATTCTTGGCGTTGCAGGTGTCAACGCCGATGCGTTTGTGTCTGCTTTAAATGAAGATGCCGGTGATGTACGCATCATCAATGGCGGCACTGCGGTAAAAGTAGAGGCGAACCGTTGGTTACTTGTTGTGACAGAAGAAGCGGCGCAAGCACTGATCGAAAACAGCGATGCTACGCTGACAACACGCGAGCTTTGGACTCGGTTCGACATTGAATCTGCACTGCCATTCGTTTCTGCCACAGCGCAAAACGAGCACATTCCACAAGCCTTGAACATTCAAGCCCTAGGTGGCATTAGCTTCACTAAAGGCTGTTACACAGGCCAAGAAACCGTAGCTCGAGCGAAATACCGCGGCACAAACAAGCGCGCTATGTACATCGTGAAAGGCGTAACGTCGACCGCGTTAAACGATGATGCGATTGAACTAGAACGCAGCGTAGGCGACAACTGGCGCTCAGTCGGCACGTTACTGGCTCACTATCAGTTCAGTGATAACCAAGCTATGGGTTTGATCGTGTTACCAAATAATCTGGATGACGACACTCGCCTTCGTTTGACGTCTCAGCCTGATTGTGAATGGACCATCGCAGAATTGCCTTACAGCCTTGATGATGAATAATGCCATTCATACTCCTTTGATGCAGTTTCTTGCCGACCAAAACATCACGTTTCGTCTGCTTCCGCATCAAAGACCAGCTACAACAATTGAGGATGCCGCGCAACAACGCGGCATTCGCCCTTCTCAAATGGTCAAAGCGATATTGCTGCGAGACATGGGCAATCAATACGCCCTCGCCTGCGCCCCTGGTGATCGCAGTGTGGATCCAAAAAAGGTACGAGCTTTACTGCAATGTCGCCGCATGACTTGTGTCGACCAGGCCGATGTAGAAGCCATCACTGGTTATAAAATTGGCACTGTGACGCCGTTATTACTCAAACGACAGATGCCGATTGTGTTTGACCCAAGCTTATTGGAAGAACGTGAAGTCACCATCAGCAGTGGGGACCGCATGGCAGGGCTGGCGTTATCCATCGACGATTTGGTTCAGCTATGCCACCCCACCGTGGCCGAAATCTGTCGTTAACATCCAATTCATAATGCAATAAAGCGCAGTGTTCTCATCACTGCGTGATCTCCCTCATATCTATAAAAACACGCTAAAGAATTTTTAATCAAAATTAAAACATAAATAGTCACCATTATAAAACTCGTATATGCTGATTCTGTTGGTTAAGTTTTCAACAAGCACTTAACCAACATAAAGTGAATCGGCTGACAGGCATGACCACGCTCATGATGTCAGCTATCCACTTTTGTGTAATGCATCTGTGACTATTCGCCCGCTCAAGCGGGCTTTTTTTTGCTTGGAACTTTTTTCAAGCAGTCTCATCTAATCTTGTGTAAGCAAGCTATAACACTTAGATAGAAGGTGTAGGTTTGAAAAGGAAACAATTAGCAAACAATCATTTTCCTTCTATTCTTATTTCTGTAACAAAACTATTGCTTAATGCACCACGTATGAAGGAGAACAGAAACATTTGGGTTCCTTCCAGTGTAATTTTTTGGGGTAATCCTCACGCTATTTGAGATATCAGTCTGTCAATTTGTCTAAGGCAGCACAATTCTCCAAAGCGATACATTTCACCTGTACTTAATACTATTGCTGTCACAATAATTTTTACGTCCAAAACGTAGAATAACTGGGCTAGGTAAGAGAAAAGGAAAGTAAATATGAGACTGTTTAAGCGCTATACACCAAGTATGATTGCTAAACATATAAGTCGTCTTTTTAAGGGAAGAATCTATATTTACGGGGTCGGAAGATTCGAGTTTGATAACGGTAAATTGATACTACCGGAAAAAGCGGAGCAACGTCATTTTCGAGCGGTAAAAGAGATTAACCAAGAAATAATGAAACTCCGATGCGCATACGCTTAGCACTTCATCGATGTCAAAAAGACAAGTAAAACAAAGGCTGGATTATCCAGCCTTTTGTGTTTTTAGGTAATGTAACTCAGAGCTATTGACGAGCCAGTTCTGGTAGGTGCCCCTTCAAACCCAGTGCACGTTTCATGATCTCATCTTTAGCACCCGGTAATTGTCCCGCTAAACTCAAGCCAATACCGCGAACCAGTTTTTTCGCTGGATGGCCACCAGAGAATAAATCACGGAAACCTTGCATCGCCGCAATCATCTTCGCCGCTTCAGCTTTACGCCAACGCTCATAGCCACGCAGATTGCGTTTACTACCAATGTCTTGCCCTTGTTTCCAAAGAGTCAGTACTTCTTGCGCCAGACTGGCAGCATCCAATAAGCCGAGA
Source organism: Vibrio sp. VP6 (assembly GCF_028823755.1). NCBI lineage: Bacteria > Pseudomonadati > Pseudomonadota > Gammaproteobacteria > Vibrionales > Vibrionaceae > Vibrio > Vibrio sp. VP6. The sequence continues at coordinate 3,434 of NZ_JAPEID010000038.1, read as the reverse complement.
TTCACGCCTTGGCCTGCTAATGGGTGGATGGTATGAGCCGCATCGCCAACCAGTGCAACACGCTCAACTACAAAGTCTCGGGCATAACGCATTTTTAGCGGAAACGCCGCTCGCTCTCCCACCACTTCACACACGCCTAAACGAGCATCGAATTCGCTGGTTAGCGTTTTGTTGAACGCTTCATCGCTCATGACCAGCAATTCTTCCGCTCGGTTTGGCTCTGTCGACCAAACGATAGAACACATGTTTGGTTGAGACATTGGCAAGAATGCCAAAGGCCCGTGAGGTGTAAAAATCTGACGCGCGATGCTGTGGTGCGGATCCGCTGTTTTCACATTAGCAACCAACGCATGGTGACCGTAGTCCCAATGCGTCAAAGGAATATCCATCTGGTTACGCAGCCACGAATTCGCGCCATCTGCGCCCACCACCAGCTTCGCTGTCATCGCTTGGCCGTTATCGAGCGTTAACCAACTCTCTTGTTCACCAACCGCGAGTGTCGCACAGCGCGCTGGCATGAATAGCGTCACATTCTCTAGCTTTTGCAATTGTTCCAACAACGCTAACTGAATCACGCGATTTTCAACGATGTGACCCAAATCAGGTTGCGCCATACTTTGTGCATCAAACTCTATTTTTGCGAAGCTGTCTTGCTCCCACACTTCCATACCGTAGTAAGGTGAAGCACGGCGTTGCTCAATACCCTGCCAAGCTCCTAGCTTACGTAAAATGGTTTCACTTGAGCGGCTCAGTGCAGAAACTCGCACATCAGGCAGTTCATTCAACACTTCATCTGGCACGCTACCTTCGATCACGGCGATACGCAGGTCACTGTCTTTGAATGCGGCGGCAAGCGCCAACCCAACCATCCCTCCGCCGATGATGGCGATATCTACACTTTGCATCATTGCTATTTATTACCTAATAACTGGTTGTTACCTAGTTTGTTGCAGTCAATCATCGTTTCACTAAACCAAGAGTATGGCGCAAGAGCGGCTGCTTAAAAATAGAAAGGTTATCCATCGCGGCTAAGGCTGTATTTCGCCCAATTCGCATCGCGAGTAAATCGTTCGAAAAAACATGGACTAACGAGCTTGTTAGCCAAATGGTTTCGTTGCGGTCTGCTTCTCGGCGTTGACTAAAGCGGATCAGGCCTTGGTAACGCCCAACATCTTCACCTTGCTTGACCAATTCCTCAGCGAGAGTGACCACGTCTCGGATCCCCAAGTTGAAGCCCTGTCCAGCAATCGGATGCAGCGTTTGTGCTGCGTTACCGACTATCGCAAAACGGTGTGAAATATTTTGCTTGCGATGACGAAGCAACAACGGATAGCTCGCACGCAGCCCCACTTTTTGCATCGCACCTAATCGCCAACCAAAATCTTGCTGAAGCCGTTCAAGAAATTCGCTTTCGGACAATTCCATTACAATTTGAGCGTCATCAGGGCGTAAGCACCATACGAGCGACATTCGATTATCACTCATCGGCAGCAGGGCAACTGGGCCGTTTTCAGTAAAACGCTCAAATGCGCGACCTTGATGCGGCTCTTGAGTCACAATATTGGCAATTACGGCAACTTGGTCGAAATCATGCTCAGAAAGCTCCAAACCAATTTGCTGACAACATTGCGAAACCGCACCATCGGCGGCAACAAGTAATTTCGCATTAAGCAACTCACCACTAGCAAGCTCAAGCGTCACATTTTCTTGAGTTCGGGTAATGTGCTTCGCGGAGTCTGGGCAGTACAAATCGATAGCGGTACTGTGAGTCAGCAATTCTTGGTAAACACGACCAACATCGGCTAACTCTACGACATAACCTAACGCTTCAACGCCAACGTCGTGCTTAGTGATGTCCGTCATTCCCGCATGAGAACGATCGGACACATGGATGTGTTCAATCGGGGTCGTAAAAGGTTCAATCTCAGACCATAACTCTAAGTGACGCAGCAAGTTAACCGTACCATAAGACAAAGCAATCGAGCGCGAATCAAAGCCCGGATGCTGATCAGATTGCGCTTTAAACGGTTCAACAACGGCAACACGCAAAGCCCCTCGAGACAAATGCTCAATCGCTAAAGCTAGTGTAGCCCCAGCCATGGCACCACCAGCAATTACTACGTCATATTGCTTCATGTTAACCTCTGGTCTATCTAGATTAATGAATCGTCGGTTTGCTTTCGCTGCTTTCTGGGCGAGCTCCGAACTCTGCATGAATGGTAAGTACGCAAGCTTTCACGTGTTCAATGACTTGTTCCAGCAATTGTGCTTGTTCACCAAAGTCGTCATCTTCATCAATGCCTAACTTGGCAATTTCTTCTAGGTCAGCCAACGCTTCTTTTGCATCATCCGATGCATTGTTCAGCGCAATGCCTGCTAAACCAAGACCAGATATAAAGTGATTCACAAAATCAGACAAGCTATCTGCCAACGCGAATAAACCCTCTTCGCCCGACTCATCCGGCAGAAGTAGTGACAGCTCCATGGATGAACCCGTTAGCTCGTTCGCCGTCACTTTGAAGACCGTCTGTGCAAAAGCTAACGCCGTCGTTGGCCAGCCCATGCCATCATTGGTGTAATCGAATAGAATTGGTTGCCAGGTTTGATCGTTAATCGCCAATCCACCACTTAGCATGCCGACAAGCAAACCGTGCAGCTCCGCAGGTGTCACAGCTAAACTTGCAGATTGTAGCTCTGCAGCAATAGATTGATATTCTGGAAGGGTGATTTCACTCATAACTTGGCTCATTCTTGCGTAATAATGTATCGACATATCCTACCATCAAGGTTAGTCGTCTGAAACGGCTATCAAATTCAATTTTGAACACCATTTGTTCAATTTGCCCAATTCCTGTGTGATCACGTCATCATTTCTCTTTCTGTGATGGGAAATGCTTGAATCTTAATAACGGTTTTCCTATAGTTTCCTCCTCGGTAGTTGCACGTAGCAACACCTTAGATAGCGCGAATATAGAGTTTATTCATCATGAGCAATCAAGCGATCGACGTAGAAATACTAGGCAAAGTTACACGAGTAAATTGTCCAGCAGGGCAAGAAGAGTCTCTCGTTGCAGCAGCAAAAGATCTTGATCGCCGATTGAAAGAGATGAGCGAACGTACTAAGGTAACCAATGAAATTCAACTGCTGACGTTTGCTGCATTAAACATTTGTTATGAGTTGCACACCAAGTCATACGAATCAAACGGTCAACAGCAAGAAATTACTGAGCGCATGGAAAAGCTCACCGCGTCTTTAGAGAACGCACTAAGCAAAGTTACGCAAGGACAGCCGTAGATACAAAATTTACCCTGGGGTGTTCGTCAGACGGATTTAAGTCCCTGAGCCGATAAGCAATACCAAAGGGTTAGTACTTGATAGCTATTGAGCAAGCTTGGCATGCACCGAGAAGCCTACGGTTATCATTGCTGATCCG
>NZ_JAPEID010000037.1:0-49545 GCF_028823755.1 Vibrio sp. VP6 | reverse complement strand
CAGATCGTAGTTTCTTGATTTAGTTCCATCGAATTACGCAACAAAGCCACAAATACCGTACACATTACAGCTTTCGTTTTCTGTTGCGCAAATACAAAGCGTGCCTTTTATAAAAAACACCATTCAATAACTCGCTTGATTAGAATAATCACGTAAACTTGAATTCACTATCTATTAAGATTTATTTCGAGTTAATTAATATTAGTTTTCAGTCAAAAAATAGCTCAATTTAAACAAAATCATGATTTAGCATTTGCACATAAGGAAAAGATAAAGTTAAATATAAGGACTTATCTTTATTTGTAGATTGGTATTATTTAATCGTAACGATTAAAAATGCCAAACACGTTAACCTATTAATAGGAATCGTTATGTCAGAGCTGACTAAAACACTTCTAAATATCCGTAGCCTTCGTGCATTTTCTCGTGAGCTGACTCTAGAACAATTGGAAGAAGCTCTAGATAAACTAACTACTGTTGTTGAAGAGCGTCGTGAAGCTGAAGAAGCAGAGCGTGAAGCACTAGCACAACAAGAAGCTAAGCTAGCAGAGATTGCAGAAAAAATTGCTCAAGACGGTATCGACGTTGAAGCACTAATTAGCGCACTATCTGGCGAAACTAAGACTAAAGCAAAATCTAAGCGCGCTCCTCGCCCAGCTAAGTACAAGTACATCGACACAAATGGCCAAGAAAAAACTTGGACAGGCCAAGGTCGTACACCTTCTGCAATTCAAGAGCAACTTGACGCAGGTAAATCACTAGACGATTTCCTAATCTAATCGTTCTTGTTTAAAAAAAGGCTCCCGTTGGGAGCCTTTTTTATTTGTCTTGCGCAAATAAAAAATGGCGTATTTTTCAAACACGCCATTTTAACATTAGTTATAAAGTGGTTAATTCGATATGAATTAACGTTCCCAGTATGCTTCTTCCAAACTGTCTTCTCGCTCTGGTAAGCCACGAGACAGACGAGGAGAATGTTGCACGAGAACTTCGTAGCTCGCACGGTTCGCATATTTACAAACCTGAGAAAAAGATGAGTAAGTTAAATACTCATTGCTGTGCTTGCTAGAGTTAGGCACATTTTCTTTATGGTATTTATTCGCCGCCATGTCATGAAGAACAGCAGACAACGCAGCATCACCCGCACCGTTTGTGTTCTTAATTTTCTCTGGACCGCCCATGTAAGGAGAAATATGCGAATAAACTCGAATTGGATTCTGACAGGCATCCTTTTTAGCCGGACGGCTGAACTCGTAACGATTAAATTCAGCAATCGAGCCAGGAAGTAATGGCAACGTGGTTTCACGCTTCGCACTGTCTTCAGTGTAACCCGCCATAAACAGACCAACAGGACCTGCGGTACATAACACCATATCAGCCCACTCTAGCGTCTTATCAGAAGCGGCTAGCGGATCAGTTTCGCCTGTTAGCGCTTCTGCTTCGTCTTCGTTCATTGCGACAACAGAAACGTGTTCACGAATAAAGTCTTGCCAGTATTTAGGATCGTCTTGAATAACAAACTTAGTACCTAGCGTTAATACAACAGGAACGTCGTTCTTCTTCGCAAACTCAATGGCTTTCATTGTTGCTTCAGGCATTGGATCGCCTTCTTTACAACGAACTAAGTAAGAAGTCAGTACAAGAGCAGATGCATTTTTGAAAATTTTCTCAGGAATGCTGTCTGGATGAAGCTGATTCATTTGACCTTCGCTGATCGCAAAAGTACGTTCACCGTCTTCAGTAATCAAAGCAAAACAACGACCGATAGCACCATCAACACCTTGCAGGTAATTCAGATCCATGCGGCTCGATGTATTACAAAGGTAACGATAGCCGTAGCTGCCGATTTTGATATCCTGGCTCATCACACCAAGCAGCGTAGAACGATCGTCTGCAAGAACCGAGTAGTTATGAAGTGTATTGCCAATCGTACCACCAGCGTATTCGTTAGTGATCAGATTCTCTTCTTTTAGTTGCTGGTATAGCTCTTCTGCTTTTACATCATCAATAACCAGCGAGTGACCTTTACTCAAACCGTACTTTTCAATCACATCTGACGTTACTTTTGCCTCGATATCGACCAAAGTTTGGTCAATACCGATGATGTGAGTGCGCGTCATCTTCTTGCTTTCTTGTGCTTGGCTCACCAAAGGATCACGAGCATGAACAGGAAAATAGTGCTTCGATTTGCGTTGTCCAGGAAATTTCATATTGTTAGTCTGAGTAAGGGGATGAAAAGGAGAACGGATTCTATACCGCTAATAATAAAGCGGCAATAAAAGCAATTATAGCAAACGTTTGCTGGGTGCTTTTTTCTTCCGGGTTACTTATTCGCCTTCCATGAAGCTCAGATCAGGCAGCTGATTTAGGTGTTCAGTGTAACGCTTTAAATTGAACTCCCCTTCGTTTTTCATTACATCAAAGATTTCAATCGACATAGCACATGCCATCATAGCTACCGCTTCTTCTCTTGGTGTACCCGTCATCATCAAACGCATCAATGTTTCTTTAACTTTGATAGGGTTCCCATCTTCAAGCTGATTCTCAACAATTTCAATCAACTCAGCTTCTTGCATAAATTGGTTTTCGTCACTCATTTATATTGCCCTCTTGGATTTTTGCCAACTATGCCATATATATCCTTTCTATACTTATGAAATTACTATTTAGTGATGCTGTTGCGGAAAAAGGCAGCAAAAACGAATTGTGATTTCGATCTCGGATCTGTCACCGGTCTGTGGATTCTGTTAGAATCTGCGTCCCGTTTATTTTAGTGGTGTTTAGTAATGTCTGATAACAGCCAAAAGAAAGTCATCGTCGGTATGTCCGGCGGCGTTGATTCATCTGTTTCTGCGTATCTTCTAAAGCAACAAGGCTACCAAGTAGAAGGCCTGTTCATGAAGAACTGGGAAGAAGATGACAACGAAGAATATTGCACAGCAGCAGAAGATTTAGCCGATGCTCAAGCAGTATGTGACAAGCTAGGCATCCACCTACACACCATCAACTTTGCAGCAGAATACTGGGATAACGTATTCGAATACTTCCTTGCAGAATACAAAGCCGGTCGTACTCCAAACCCAGACATCCTTTGTAACAAAGAAATCAAGTTCAAAGCATTCCTTGAATTCGCTGATGAAGTGCTTGAGGCAGACTACATTGCCATGGGTCATTATGTGCGTCGTTCTTTCCCTGAAAACGGCGAAAAGCCACAAATGCTGCGTGGCCTAGATAGCAACAAAGACCAAAGCTACTTCTTGTACACACTAAGCCACGAACAAGTTGCTCGTAGCCTATTCCCTGTAGGTGATTTGGAAAAACCAGAAGTTCGCCGTATCGCGGAAGAACAAGGTCTAATCACAGCGAAGAAGAAAGATTCAACAGGCATCTGTTTCATCGGTGAACGTAAATTTACTGAGTTCCTAGGCCGTTACCTTCCTGCTCAACCAGGCAACATCGAAACGCCAGAAGGCGAAGTTATCGGTCAGCACCAAGGCTTAATGTACCACACACTAGGCCAACGTAAAGGCCTTCATATCGGTGGTCGTAAAGGCGGCGGCGGTAACGAAGACCCATGGTTCGTAGGTGAGAAAGATCTCGACCGCAACGTGCTTATCGCCGTTCAAGGTAAAGACCACCCGATGCTAAAATCAGAAGGTCTACTTGCATCACAACTTCACTGGGTAGATCGTGAACCAATTCGCGATGTTATGAAGTGCACAGTGAAAACTCGTTACCGTCAACAAGATATTCCTTGTACAATCATTCCTATCGACGACGAGAACATTAAAGTGATCTTTGATGAGCCACAAATTGCCGTGACTCCAGGTCAATCAGCCGTGTTCTACAAAGATGACGTTTGCTTAGGTGGTGGTATCATCGAGCAACGCATTAAATATTCTCAAGCTTAGGAGTTGTTACGTGGCGAATACACTTTATGACCGTACTATCGCTTTCGCTGGTATTTGCCAAGCTGTTGCTTTGGTTCAACAAGTTGCGAGAAACGGACATTGTGATCAAGATGCTTTTGAAACATCCATGAACGCCATTTTGAACACAAACCCAGCCAATACTATTGGCGTATTCGGTCGCGAAGCCGACCTAAAACTTGGCCTTGAGTGTTTGGTGAAAGGGATTGATAGCACCCCATCTGGCAGTGAAATCACCCGCTACATCATTAGCCTTATGGCATTAGAGCGTAAACTAACCGCACGCACTGATGCCATGTCTCAGCTTGGTGATCGCATCCAAATGGCGAAACGCCAAACAGAACACTTTGAATTGCTAGAAGATCAAATGATCAGCAACCTAGCAAGCATTTATCTTGATGTAGTGAGCCCAATCGGCCCTCGTATTCAAGTAACTGGCACCCCATCGGTATTGCAGCAAACCGCCAACCAACACAAAGTTCGCGCTTTGTTGTTATCAGGCATCCGTAGCGCGGTACTTTGGCGTCAAGTGGGTGGCAAACGTCGCCACTTAATCTTCGGACGCAAGAAGATGGTTGAACAGGCTCAAATCCTGTTAGCCAGAATGTAATTCCATAGCTCGCGTTCATCGCGAGCTAATTTTTTTGACTAAAACAAATCTCGCGCAAACGTTTGCGCAATATTCGTGACAATTGCCACAGTTATTGGTATAAAGCTCACGAAATTTAGAAACCCAATTCAGGAGAACATCATGGAACTGTCAGCATTGACTGCTGTTTCACCAGTAGACGGCCGCTACGGAAGCAAGACAATTGCGTTACGCGAAATCTTCAGTGAATACGGTCTTTTAAAATACCGTACTATCGTTGAAATCCGCTGGCTACAAAAGCTTGCTGCTACTGCTGAAATTGCAGAAGTGCCAGCGTTTAGCGCAGAAGCAAACCAATTCCTAGACGACCTTGCTGCAAACTTCTCTGAAGCAGACGCACTACGTATCAAAGAGATCGAGCGCACAACTAACCACGACGTAAAAGCGGTTGAGTACTTCCTAAAAGAGAAAGTCGCAGACGTTCCTGAACTGCACGCAGTAAACGAGTTCTTCCACTTTGCATGTACTTCTGAAGACATCAACAACACCTCACACGCTCTAATGCTAAAAGAAGCGCGTGAAACCGTGATTCTTCCAGAAATCCGCAACCTTATTGACGCTATCAAAGCACTTGCTGTTGAGTACCGCGACATCCCTCTTCTATCTCGTACACACGGTCAGCCAGCTTCTCCATCAACAATGGGTAAAGAAATGGCAAACGTGGCGTACCGCATGGAGCGTCAATACAAGCAAATCGAAAACGTTGAAATCCTAGCGAAAATCAACGGCGCGGTAGGTAACTACAACGCGCACCTATCTGCTTACCCGGAACTAGATTGGCACAAGTTCTCTGAAGAATTCATCACTGAATCTCTAGGCGTAACTTGGAACCCTTACACAACACAAATCGAACCACACGATTACATCGCTGAGCTGTTCGATGCTGTGGCACGTTTCAACACTATTCTGATCGATTTCGACCGTGACGTTTGGGGTTACATTGCACTAGGCCACTTCAAGCAAAAAACCATTGCTGGCGAGATCGGTTCTTCGACAATGCCACACAAAGTTAACCCAATCGACTTTGAAAACTCTGAAGGTAACCTAGGTCTTGCGAACGCCGTGTTCGGTCACCTAGCACAGAAACTGCCTATCTCTCGTTGGCAACGTGACCTAACTGACTCAACGGTTCTACGTAACCTAGGTGTTGGTGTTGGCTACGCAATCATCGCCTACACTTCTACGCTAAAAGGCATCAGCAAACTGGAAGTGAACCGTGACGCGCTTCTTGCTGAACTAGACAAAAACTGGGAAGTTCTAGCAGAGCCAGTACAAACGGTAATGCGTCGCTACGGTATCGAGAAGCCATATGAGAAGTTGAAAGAGCTAACTCGCGGTAAGCGCGTAGACGGTGAAGCAATGCGTAACTTCATTGACGGCCTTGAGCTTCCTGAACACGAAAAAGCACGTCTAAAAGAGATGACGCCAGCGAACTATATCGGTCAAGCAATCGAGCTAACTGACAAGCTGTAATCTCTCAATAATGAGCGAAAAACTAAAAAGGTTGACGTGAAAGCGTCAACCTTTTTGTTTGGAAGCTTACCAACCGAGGCATTCCAATAGAGTATTTTCGCCCAATACGTGTTGAGCATCGCGGATTTAGGGTTGTTTTTGAAAGAACAAGGTTATTGTCCCCACCTCCACGCCAAACTTTTTAATTTTGGTCAGGTTGAATACGTGTTTGTCATCTTGTCGGTAAAGCCAATCATCAAAGGCAACGGTCACTGTCGAGTCGTCCATTTTTAACTCAAAGTCATATTGCCATTGCAGAGCGTTACCCTGCTCTTTTCCGTTTGCGAAACCAATAATGTCATCTGCTTTACCTGTATACCTGCCATCCTCTGCTCGAGAAATAGTCCAAACACGCTGGTCGGTTTCACCATCGTCAAAAACAAAGTCCTCAACAAGAACCAATTCATCACCCGTTATCGTACCGACAATATCAACCTCAAAGCGGCGTGTTTGTTTCTCGGAATAATCTTGCACCATTCCCCATGCCTTCACATTGCCATCAAAATATTCAAATAAATTAAATGGCGGCGTAGATGCTTGGTAATTGTCTATATCCGCCGAGCAAGCAGTCAACGTCATAGCAACGCACACAGCAAAGTATCGCAATAATGTTTTAAAGATGTTCACGGTCTGACTTGTCCTATAAGTTGTTTACGCAGCTTTGGAAATTCCGTTTTTGGTGACAACCAAATGGACAGGAATGCATCATTCATACGTTCGTCCGTTATTTCGCCAACCATTTTTTGCGTTTTAGTTCCTGCTTGGCGATAGATGATCTGTCCCTTATCTCCATCAGTGACGTAGGTCAGTTCATCGCCATTTTTGATACTTGGGAAGATAAAGCTCAATTGGGTAATCCATTGTTGGCGGCTCGACTTAGGGAAGCCCAGTTTTTGCCACTGTTCCTCCGTCACCTCAAGCAACTGCTGCTTGCTTATGTCTCGTTGATAGTTGATCTCTAAAGCAAATGGATGCGGAGAAACATCCGTAGAAACTAGGTATTGCCCATTGGGTGCTTTTAGGCGAGATCGATAAATATCAAACACAAACCAAGTGAGCTGCGCTTCGCCAACTGTTTCCCATTCCTGCCAGTTTTCTACATTCAGTCTGTCAGTACTTCCTATATCTTGTGCCTGCGACGGTATTACGCCTATTGCAAACACAAACAAAATACCTCTACCCATACCCCTTACGAGTTTTCTCTTTAAGCTTGCCATTGTTATACACCTTGAGAATCACCAGCATTAACACCAACCATTCCACAAACAAGGCCAGTAACGTAATACTTGTATCGAATCCAAACTCTACCGCTTGAAGCTTGTAGCCAGCGAAGTAGCTGAGCATTCCTCCAAGCCCACCTAATATTGATACGTAGATTTTGGCGAAGCGGTGCAAAAGCACTGTCAGTTGGTAGGCATACCATGCAAACAATACCCATAGACCAATCAACCACACAGGGAGCCAAGGGGTAGGGAAAACCAAAAGCGAGAAGTGTTGATTTAGCGTATCGAGAACTAGCCCGAAAAAGGTGACAAAGGAGATCGCTTTCACCGAGTGAAACGCCGTCAGAATGGAATACACCAAGGTCGCCAACGCCAGTATCATCATCAACCATTGCCACTCAAACGTACCAAGCACAGCAATAAACCAGCACAGTTGAAACCAAGTGGACGCAATCAACACTCTCATAATTGTTATGGGCGCTGGAAAGTCATGTGAACGGCGCTGATCGTACGTGCAAGAAAACCGCCTTCACAATAACTAAGGTAATAACGCCACATGCGGACAAACCGGTCATCGTACCCAAACCCTCGTACAGCATCCTCTGCGCGGTTAAAACGGCGATGCCACTCATTCAGTGTTTTTGCGTAGTCTAGGCCGATGTCAAACAAATCACGAACCACCAAATCACTGTGCTTAGTGGCCGCTTGTGTCAAAGACGTCACCGACGGCAAGAAACCACCAGGGAAAATGTATTTCTGAATAAAATCGACATTGTTGCTGTAATAGTCGTAGCGCTGATCCGCAATCGTAATCGCTTGGATAGCCATCAGGCCGCTAGGCTTTAATAACGACTCGCATTTTTTGATGTAGGAAGCTAAGAACTGTTTCCCCACGGCTTCAATCATCTCGATAGAAACCAATTTATCGTACGTCCCAGTAAGGTTACGGTAGTCTTCTTTAAGTAAAGTAATTCGATCGGCTAAACCTCGTTGTACGATTTGCTGTCGAGCATATTCATGCTGCTCTTCCGAAATGGTCGTTGTTGTCACTCGGCAACCGTATTGCTCAGCCATGTATATCGCCATCGCCCCCCACCCTGTGCCAATCTCAATCACATGGTCGGTAGATTGAAGATCCAACTGCTGGCACAAGCGTTCCATTTTATTGATTTGAGCTTGCTCTAAGGAGTCGGCACTTGTGTGGTAAAGCGCTGATGAGTACAGCATATTGGTATCTAAAAAAGCTTCATACAAATCATTGCCTAAATCGTAATGAGCATGGATGTTCTTCCGAGAGTTTTCTTGCGAGTTTCGATTCGTCCAATGGCTAAACTTGTAAAGTAACTTGGTAAGCCAACTACCCTGCTCCTCAAGCTTATCAAGGGCCCGCATATTTAGCGCCATCAGCTTCATCAATGCCGTTAAATCTGGGCTGTCCCACCAGCCATCCATGTACGCCTCACCGGCAGCGATGCTACCGCCTTGTAATATTCTGGAGTAAAAACCTGGGTGCTTAACCTCAATGGTCGCAACGACAGGTTGGCCACTGTATTCTCCGTTTGGCGCAGTAAAACGTTCACTGCGCTCCTTTGTCTCAGTATGAAACGATTCAATAATGGTTAAGCAACCCATTTCCATCTTTTGCAGACATTGAAAAATAACTCCGCGAGCCGCTTTCTGAGTCGTCGTCAGTTTGCGCGGCAATACTATAGAAGTCGTATTTAACATGCAGAATTCTCCTTGTGCTTATTATTTTTCTTATCTGATTTGTCGCTAGAGGCTCGACGTTCATTGGTCGTCAAATATTTAGGGTGGGAATAAAACGGCGCACCTTTAATCCATAACCTCAACGCATGCCAATAGATTCCAACCATCACTTTTACTGTTTGAATTGGTGTTCCGATCAAGCACTTCAATAAAGAACCGCTGGAAAATGGCTGTGCTTTCATGACCATTGTGGCGTCGAAGTGTTTTCCACCTTTATGACATTCAAGATGGATATTTAACTTGTCTGTAAGCGGCTTTATTTTCCAGCGGTACGATTGGTCTATCGGGTTGAACGGTGACACGTGGAATGCTTTGTCTTGCTCCCAACCAAAATCTTCATCCTTTGGGTCAGCCGCTATCGCGTAACAATGGCGCTCATTCCAAGGTGTATTGCTGACTTCGGCGAGAAGATATTGCCATTCACCTTTTTGGTCATACAGGTAGTAAAAATTCACTGGACTAAAATAGAGCCCGAGATAACGCAAATGACAGACAGCCAGCACTTTGCCGCTGCAACGTACGCCCGTAAGTTCTGCGACTTTATCTTGCACCGCTTTTTTCAAACTCCCTTCACCGAGGTAATCATCGCGTTTGAATCGAGCCCAATGCCACCAGCGAGTCCCAAAGCCCCAAACTTTTTTCTCAAGTATGCCAATTTCATCCAAATCAATCGCTGGCATAAACATTGAGTAATTCAGCTCGTGCTTAACGGGCGTAAAACGACGATGCCTTACATTGCCTATAAATAACTGGCTGTGAGAACGGATACTCATATTACGCAGCACCTTGTTCATAAAGTGTGTCGTTTTTCTCGTTATGTTTAGCGGCAATTCCTTTCACAACATCCAAAGCACTGCGCACGCCATCTTCATGGAATCCGTTGTACCAATAAGCGCCACAAAACCACGTATGTTGAGTTCCTTGTATTTCTTCTTTGCGTTGCTGGGCATCGATAGACTCCGTCGTAAAGACAGGGTGATGGTAGGTGAACTGACGCAGAATCTTGTTCTCGTCGATATCTTCAGTACGGTTTAAGGTGACGCAGAATGTGTGAGAAGAGTCGATATGCTGCAAAATGTTCATGTTGTACGTCAGGGACGGCAATCGTTGCAACTCCTCTTCGCCTCCTTCCAGCAAATAGTTCCACGATGCCCATGCAGATTTTCGTTTCGGTAATACACTCTTGTCAGTGTGAAGAACCACATCATTTGCTTGGTAAGTCATATTCGACAAAATGTCGTTTTCACATGACGAGGGATCACTGAGCATTGCTAAAGCCTGGTCGCTATGGCAAGAAAAAATGACTTCATCAAACCATTCACACTGCCCATTTGCATAAATCGCTACACCTTGTTCACTGCGAACGACTTTTTCAACCGGACTATTCAGTCGAATCTTATCTGCAAACCCTTGTGTTAAAGGTGGAATATAAGCACGTGAACCACCCTTGATAACATACCATTGCGGACGATTCGTCACGTCTAACAAACCGTGGTTGAGGAAAAAGCGTAAGAAGAACATCAATGGAAATGCACGCATATCAGCGAGGGAAGATGACCAAATCGCCGCGCCCATTGGCAGAATATAGTTGTCAGAAAAGAAATCACTAAACTGGTGCCCATCTAAAAATGCACCCAGCGTTTGAGAACTCGATATTTGCTCAGTAGCGGACGCTTTTGCTAATTTATTGAAGCGTAAAATCTCAAGAATAAAGCGATAGAACTTTGGATTAAGCCAATTTCGCTTTTGTGCGAACAATGTTGTTAATGTGTGGCCATTATATTCCAAACCGTTGCCATCGTTTCTCACGCTGAAACTCATTTGCGTCGGAATACCTTCCACGCCAATTTCGTTCATCATTTTGATAAAGTTTGGATATGTACGGTCGTTGTATACAATGAACCCTGTATCAATCGCATAATCCTCATTCCCGACACGCACATCAACCGTCGCCGTATGACCACCAATATAATCGTTGGCTTCGAACAAAGTGATATCGTGTTGTTGGTGCAGATAGTACCCACATGTCAGTCCAGAAATTCCAGTGCCTACAATAGCGATTTTCATGCTTCTTCCTTTTAAGATACGAGTTTAGCCGTCAGCCTTGCTTGCCAACTGTATGGAAGCAACGAGATAAAGCGGAGAATGCCTGTAAATCTCGCCGGAAAATAAATGTGGCTTTTATTCGCCGCTAGCTGCTTTCTCAATAATTGAGACGCTTGCTTGGTTGAAATGATCATAGGCATCTCAAAGGTGTTTTTATCCGTTAGGGGCGTTTCAACAAACCCAGGAAACACAGTAATCACTTTGATGCCTTTCTTCTTAAGATCCACAGCGAGCGTGCGCGCAAAGTAGCTCACTGCCGCTTTTGACGCGCCATACGCTTCCGCTCTTGGCAGCGCGACTTCGGAGGCAATGGAGCCAACAATGACAACGCGGTGCCCTTGCTGAAAATACGGTTGGCAAGCTTCTATACAGTTAGCTACACCTACGACATTAACATTCATCACGCGCGCCATAAGTTGCGCATCTACAATGCCATCATCCATGTATTCACAATCACCCGCGTTAAGGATCCATGTATCTGGAATCGTCTTAAGCGAAGACAGCACTCGCTTCGTCTCCTCATAATCGGTTACATCAAACTTCAGCGTTTCAATAGATGAAGATGTTGCCGCTAGCTCAGCAAGTACAGTTTCATTGCGTCCACATGCGATGACACGCGAACCAGACTCAGCAAAGTCGAGAGCCAGCTGTTTACCTATCCCCGAAGTCGCCCCCGTAATTAAAACGACACTGTTCATCGCCCCAACCTTTGCTTAATGGTCTTGATTACAGAGCCAAGCAGAGGCAAATGCTCATAAAGCATTTCACCCAAATCAAAGTAATCTCGGTGATAAATGACTTGGCCATCGGAGAACTTCATGTGGGAAACACCGCTCACAGCGATTGGAGCCCCTTTGTGTAATTTCGGATGTTGAAGATCCATAGTCCAAGTCAGGAAACCCGTGTCCCCAACCTGCTGATGATCATGGATGATGAAATCACAGCGAATCACATTCGCGTACAATGACTGGAAATAATCAGAAAGAGCAGGCAGTCCTTCTAAGCGATGAGCCGAATCTTCAAACACCACATCTTGGTGATAAACGTCTTTCAGAAGATGCAGGTTCGCTTTGTTAAGCTTCTGGTAAATGTCTCCAACCGACTGTATGTCCATTCTTTCGCTCCCAAATGTCACTGATGGTTGTACAAAAATATTATATGTACAAGATAGACCAATTAGAAAAAGTTGTACAAAAAAATATTTGTATAACTTTGTTTCTGCGCTTTGATTTTTAGAAAGTAGTACGTAATCAAATTGGTGAGCGATCATCAGGCAAAAAAAAGGCTTGGTAAAAACCAAGCCTTTTCAAAAAACTATGTAAGTCGTATTACTGGTTACGTAGCGCCGCAATACGTTTATCTAGTGGTGGGTGGCTCATCAGTAGCTCTGTTAGAGACTGCTTACCGTTGATACCGAACGCCATCATTGTGCCATCGAGTTTCGATTCTTGACTCATCTTCAAACGCTCAAGAGCAGCAATCATTTTCTCTTTACCTACTAAACGCGCTGCACCTGCATCGGCATGGAATTCACGGTGACGGCTGTACCACATAGTGATGAAGCTAGCTAAGAAACCAAAGACAAGTTCCAACACCATAGACACACCAAAGTACACCATCATGTTCGTGCCTTGGCCTTCTTCATCGTCGTTCGATGCCACGATATTGGCGATAAAACGCGATAGGAAGATAACAAACGTGTTCACAACACCTTGCATTAGCGTCATCGTGACCATGTCACCATTCGCAATGTGGCTCACTTCGTGCGCCAGAACAGCTTCAGCTTCATCACGCGTCATGTTGTGTAGAAGGCCAGTCGATACAGCAACCAGTGAATCATCACGCTTAGCCCCTGTCGCGAATGCGTTGATGTCTGCAGAATCATAAATCGCTACTGTTGGCATACCAATGCCCGCTTGTTGCGCTTGACGGCCTACCGTCTCAAGCAACCAATGCTCTGTTTCGTTACGTGGGCTTTCAATCACCATGCCGCCAACTGAGCGTAGTGCCATGCCCTTTGACATCATTAACGAAATCAATGCGCCACCAAAGCCAAATACGGCTGCCATGACAAGTAAACCAGACAGACTGCCTGGTTGCATTCCAGTGGTCGCGTAAACAATATTCAGAACAACACTAAGAACCAGCACAACAGCTAGGTTAGTTGCTAGGAATAACATAATTCGCTTCATTACTTTTCTCCGAGGAAGCTTATCGTTTTTTTAAAACGGATTGTTATATGGAACATCTTTTAAGGGAAATCAAACGCTGTAAAAGCCGATTCCACTTAGTTTCGTGCTCCGTTGCGTTATAGATATAGTCTATCCGCGATAAAAACAAGGTTAAGCAATAAATTGCAACATTTGTTTTCGAGACTGAAAAATCATAAACAAGTTACCAACCTAAAAACAGCACCTTAGGCTAAGTATAGACTTTGGTCTTATTGTGATGACAAATGAACATGCTAGATTCAAGCGAGATGAACAAAACAGAGCACGCTCTAAGAGCGTTATTGAAGCTCGAAACTTCCATGTCTTGAGGGAAATATCATGGTAGAAACTAACGACTATCAAATGGCTATCGATTTACTACGTTGTCACCTAGGGATCTCAGAGGATGAGGCCAAACAGCAACTCGGTATTTCAACCGATCATCACTTGTCTAAACGTGTTGCTGAGACACAGCAAGCGTTGATGGGACTTAGCCAAGAAAAGTAGCAGTAATCTTATTAAGCTACACCAATAGAAAGGGCTGCAAATTGCAGCCCTTTGGTTTTGAGTACGTTTACAAGAAATGCTCTTAATCGATGTTCAGTAATGGCTCAACGTTAATGTATTTACCCAACTCTTTGCGCTTCGCACTTGGAATGTAAGGGATCTCGCCTAACTTCGGTGCATCGATGCGCGATTCAAGCATTTCAATAATGTCCGCGTAATGCTCTGTGCCTGGGTTAACTCGGTTCGCAATCCAACCCACTAGGTTTAGACCATCTGCTTTGATGATTTCCGCCGTTAATAAAGCGTGGCTCAAACAACCCAGTTTAATACCCACGACAAGTACCACTGGTAGCTGCTCTTGCTGTACCCAAGTAGACAAGCTGTCTGTGTCTGACACAGGAACACGCCAACCACCAGCACCTTCTACCAATACAACATCGGCTTGCTCTTTATGTTGAGCGAGCTTTTCACTCAGCAAATCGTATTCGATTTCAACCTGCTCGTGCTTGGCTGCGATGTGAGGAGAAGCTGGTAATTCCAAAGCGTATGGGTTCACATCTTCATAAGCCACTTCTAAGGTTGCGGCTTTTTGCAAGTGCAGTGCATCTGAATTGCGCCAACCTTGCTCTGTTTTTTCGCTTCCTGCAGCCACTGGTTTGTAGCCAATGGTATTTAGTCCTTTTGCTGCGAGTGCTTGCAAGACGGCTTTCGACGCCACCGTTTTGCCTACATCAGTATCCGTACCAGCAATAAAAAATGCATCAATCATAAATGTATGACTCCAAAACAAACCTGATAAGTTGCAGGTAGAAGACCTTGATCGTTTTTGAATGCTTGGTACGCGCGCTCGACTTGCAACAAAGTACGACGACTTGTTAGACCATGTGAGCGCCCGCTTACGTGATTTGCACCAATACCTTTGAGATCACGCATAACAGAAAATGCTGAGTCGTACCAAACTGTGATGGTGGTCGAGTCTAGATGATGGTTATGGCATCGAGATTGCGCTAACGCAATTTTTACCTGATTGAGAGTAATAAAGTTATTCACGTGTTGATATGTGTCAATTTTTGCCCACGAATAGCGCAGTTCGCATAGCGAGCCATCAACTAGTGTTGAGAAACACCCTTTCCCATTAGCAGCTAATATTCGGCGAATTTCTCTCAACGGATAACTTAAATCGACACACCACTGTAGCGCGAGACTTGAAAACACATAGTCAAAACTAGCGTCCTCGAATGGCAAGCTTTCCGCGTCTGCTACCACATAACGAACATTATGGTCACCACAACGCTCGCGCGCTTTGTCCAACATTCCTTGCGAAAGATCGGCACAAACAACACTTGCGCCTCGCTCTAGCAATAGCTGAGAAAAATATCCGGTTCCACACCCCAAGTCCAAAACGCGCTTGTTGGTAAGATCGCTTGGGAGCTTTTCTAACAAACGATGGCCAACATCTCGTTGAAATGCAGCATGTTTGTCATAGGTGTCAGCCGCTTTGCCAAAAGACGAAGCAATCGCCTCTTTGTCTTGGTGTACGTTGTCCAACGCCATGTTTTCGGCATTATCCATTACAGCGCTCCTAATGCTTGTTTCAATGCGATTGAAAGCGTTTTAACTTGTTCTGTACTATGGTTCGCAGTGAGCGTGATACGAAGGCGTGAGGTACCTTTCGGAACGGTTGGTGGACGAATCGCGGTGACCCATATGCCATTTTGTCGACAGGCGTTCGCAACCTGCAAAGCAAGTTCTGATTCGCCAATCACAAATGGCTTGATCGGGGTATCTGTTTCAACAAAGCCATCCAGATCGCTTAGATTCGTTTGATAAACCTCATTTAGCTCCGCCAGCTTTTCGCGTCGCCAAGACTGCTCTTGAATCATAGAAACCGCATGTGTCAACGCGTAGGCCTGCGCAGGTGGCATTGCTGTTGAATACACATGGTGACGAGCAAACTGGGTCAAAAAGTCACCCGTTGCTTGGTCACACAAAATCGCCGCACCGGACATGCCAAACGCTTTACCGAAGGTAACGACTAAAATCTCTGGTTTGACATTAGCAAGTTCACAAGAGCCTCCACCCGATTCGCCGAGCACGCCAATACCGTGAGCGTCATCCACTGCTAACCAAGCTTTACGTAAGCGAGCTACTTCCGCAATGTCTTTCAACGGCGCGCAATCGCCGTCCATGCTGAAGACACCTTCAGTCACGACCAGATGATTGCCTTCATTAGTAAACAGCGTTTCTAAATGCTTAATGTCGTTGTGCTTAAAACGCTTCATTTTCGCCGTTGACAGTGACCCTGCTTCCATCAAAGATGCGTGGTTTAATCGGTCTTGAATCAATACGTCTGATTTTTCTAGCAGGGTAAAAAGCAACGCTTGATTAGCACTGAAACCAGAACCAAATAATACCGCCCTCTCGAAGCCCAACCATTCAGTTAACGCCGCTTCTAAGTTGCTGTGCGCAGCACTGAAGCCAGTGACCATGGGTGATGCCCCACTGCCACTGCCATAAACGCTCAGACCTTGCTGCCAAGCACGTACAAGCGCTTGGTCATTGGCTAAGCCCAAATAATCATTGCTTGAGAAGTTGATGTAGCGTCTGCCTTCATGTTCTAAAATCGATTGGTTTCCGGCGAATACCACATTCATTGAACGATTCAACCCTTGCGCTTTACGAGCAGCAAGAGCAGATTCGATTCGAGATTTAAACGCTGGCATCGTAGAAAAGATCGTCTTTAGTTGGACGTGCAGCAACGCGCTCTACCACGCGATCCAGCAATTCGTTTTCTTCGATTTCATCAGGTTTTTGAGACACTTCTTGGCTGTTAATGCCCAGCTTCTTAAACAGCATCATGTCTTTGTCTTCAGAAGGGTTTGGGGTCGTTAGAAGTTTGCAGCCGTAGAATACTGAGTTTGCACCTGCCATAAAACACAGCGCTTGCATCTGTTCGTTCATGTTTTCGCGACCAGCAGACAAACGCACAGCCGATTGAGGCATCATGATTCGTGCGATTGCAATCAGACGAATAAAGTCGAACGGATCAACATCGTCCACAGTCTCCAGCGGTGTACCCTTCACTTTTACCAGCATATTGATTGGCACGCTCTCAGGGTGTGTAGGAAGGTTCGCCAATTCAACCAACAAACCTGCACGATCATTGGCACTTTCACCCATGCCGATGATACCGCCAGAACAAATCTTCATACCTGCATCACGAACGTGAGACAGCGTATCCAAACGGTCTTGGTAAGTACGAGTGGTAATGATGTTGCCGTAGAACTCAGGCGACGTATCTAGGTTGTGGTTATAGTAATCCAGACCTGCGTTTGCCAGCTGCTTCGCCTGCTCTGGCGTTAACATACCTAACGTCATACACGTTTCCAAACCCATGTCTTTTACGCCTTTGATCATATCGGTCAAATGCGGCATGTCGCGCTCTTTCGGGTTCTTCCACGCTGCGCCCATACAGAATCGCGTCGAACCTGCATTTTTCGCTTTTTGAGCAGCGTCGAGTACACGTTCGACTTCCATCAGACGCTCTTTTTCGATGTCTGTGGTGTAACGAGCGCTCTGAGGACAGTACTTACAATCTTCTGGACAAGCACCCGTCTTAATCGACAGAAGCGTGCTTACTTGAACATGGTTGGTTTGTTGGTATTGACGATGAACAAGCTGCGCTTCAAATAGGAGATCCATGAATGGCTTTTCCATGAGATCGCGCACTTCAGCATGCGTCCAGTTATGACGAACTTCCACGTGTATTCCTTTAATCACTTTTTTGTTGTGTTGACAGTCTACTTAGTCTCGATAAACTGTCAACACAACAAGAAACAACAAAGTTTACATTGGTTTATTTTTTAACCTTAGCAACTATTGGAATAGAACATGGATCTCGCCTTCGACCGCCATCACATCTGGCATCCTTACACTTCAACGTTGACACCTCTGACCTGCTACCCAGTGGCCTCAGCAAATGGTGTACACATTAAATTGGAAGATGGGACAGAGCTTGTCGATGGCATGTCTTCTTGGTGGTCGACTATCCACGGCTATAACCATCCCCACCTAAATCAAGCGGCGCACCAGCAAATCGATCAAGTGTCACATGTCATG
The DNA here is from genome assembly GCF_028823755.1 of Vibrio sp. VP6. Classification (NCBI taxonomy): domain Bacteria; kingdom Pseudomonadati; phylum Pseudomonadota; class Gammaproteobacteria; order Vibrionales; family Vibrionaceae; genus Vibrio; species Vibrio sp. VP6. The sequence continues at coordinate 31,523 of NZ_JAPEID010000037.1, read as the reverse complement.
TTTGGCGGGATTACCCACCAGCCTGCAATTAGTTTGTGTAAGAAGTTGCTGTCCCTAGCACCAAATAACCTTGAGCATGTATTCCTTGCCGATTCAGGTTCCGTTGCCGTAGAAGTCAGCTTAAAAATGGCTCTGCAATATTGGCATGCGAAGGGCGAACGTCGACCGAAGTTTCTGACTTTGCGCCACGGTTATCACGGTGACACCTTTGCAGCCATGTCGGTTACCGATCCAGATAACTCAATGCACTCTCTCTACAAAGGCTTTTTACCTGAGCATATCTTTGCCCAGTCACCAACTTGTGGTTATTGGGATGAGTGGAAGCCAGAAGACCTTGCTGACTTTGAAGACAAGATTGACTCGCACCATCAAGAGCTTGCAGCGGTGATCCTAGAGCCTATCGTTCAAGGTGCGGGCGGCATGCGTATCTACCATCCTGAATTTCTCAAAGGCGTGCGTAGGCTTTGTGATAAATATGACTTGTTATTGATTGCGGATGAAATCGCAACAGGGTTTGGACGCACAGGCAAATTGTTTGCCTGTGAACATGCAGATGTTCAACCAGACATTCTGTGCGTCGGTAAAGCACTCACTGGCGGCTACATGACCCTTTCAGCGACGCTGGCGAGTAAACATGTCGCTGACACGGTTTGTGGTGGTGACGCAGGTTGTTTCATGCACGGACCAACCTTTATGGGTAATCCCCTCGCCTGCGCTGTAGCAACGGCGAGTTTAGAATTGATCGAACAAGGTGACTGGCAGCAGCAAACCCAGCAAATCGAAATGCTGTTTTCTGAATTACTGCCAAAACTTGAAGAATACGACTTGGTGAAAAACACCCGTTGGTTGGGTGCCATTGGCGTCGTAGAAACGCATCGCCCAGTGAATATGGAAACCATCCAAGCACTGTTTGTTGAGCACGGTGTTTGGATTCGTCCATTTGGCAAACTGATTTATATGATGCCGCCATTCATCAGCAAACCAGAAGATATTGAAAAGTTAATTAATGCGATTGATGCAGCGTTGCAACGTAAAGACTGCTTCGCTTCATAGTTCAACTCAACACGAAAACGGTTTGAGTATGAGACTCAAACCGTCTCTTTATTTACAAGAACAGCAAAGCTATCGAAGTTGACTGTCTTTACTCGCTCGTCGATTAAACAATGCTTGGCGTTGAGACACCAATTCGATTGTTGACTGACATTCGATACAAAGACGAACACCTTTCATTGCAACTCGACGCGCTTCAGGTATCTCGTCTCCACATTCATCACAATAGTGAGCACTTTCGCCCCCTTTAATATTGCCACGAACACGGGAAATCTCGTCGTCGATGGTATTTTGAATTTGTTGGCTAACGCTATCGTCACTTGCCCACCCTACGGCCATAAGCCCTCCTCGTTACTTGAATGAGAAAATCTACTTACCGTGGTAAGGGGGATGATTATATCGATTACAAATAACAAGATAATTAGGGTGAATTAGAAAACACTATTACATTTAAGTAAAAATAGAAAACTTAAAATCAATTACCATTCTTTGATTAGTTCATATGACCCATTCTCGTGAAGCCTTGAAAGAACATACCCATGCGTAGAGCCATAGCTTCCGCTTAACACACTGTTTTCCTTTAACAATATTACATCTTCCAAACCGTCATCATTGTAATCTCCGGTCGCAAGAAGAGTAACTTTTTGGTAACCATCGGAGTTATCGTAAAATACAGCCTGAAAGTCATTCAATCGCTCAAAACTAGTGATTCTATCCATATCAGCCCATCGATGTGCTTCTTTAGATTTTCTCAATTGTTCATCAGAAATTATAAAACTCAACTCTGACGGAGATATATCCGGCAGCCTCTCACTAATGATGCTGTCTGATATGTAAGAAGTATTAGATGGTTTAAGAGCCCCCATCACTTTCCAAGATTCACATAAGACTTTTGTTGCCATTAACGCAGAATACTCTGAGTCCATTTTTGCGCTATATTTTTTTTTGCTTTTTTGCTCGAGTTCTGCACAACTTTTAGCTACTGAGACTTCTTCAGATGGGGACTTTAGTGGGAACTCAAAATACCATTCTGCACCATAAGCAGCTCTGACATTGTCCTGCGTTAAGAAGGTCACTTTCTCGACAAAAAAACGATCAGAGTTGTTGTAAGGGCTATAGAAAGGCTCTATCGATATTGGTTTTGCTAATAAGCTGGAAGAAGATAAACCTAGTAAAATTAAGAGTGATTTCATTAATGCGACCTTAATAAGTTTGCTACATAAGCATTTCTTTCTGCTTGTACACCATTTCTTTTCGACTCGAGGGCGGCTTGCTGATAATTTCCGTTTCGAATATGCCCATTAAACTTTGGATAAGTATCTTTAAGTTTTGGCATACCTAAATTAAATATCATGTCAAAAAGCGCTAGCTTTACGTTGTCCGGATAAGATGTAAACGCTTCATCTCCATAGATAACCTTAAGCTCTTTTTCGAAAGACTGTATGTGATGTGCTACCTGCTCGTTCATCACACTTTCAGTTAATTTGAGGACTGTAAAGGGCTTAAACCTTGAAGCAGGCTCGGATTCACCAAAAGGCCGAGCCTTAACACGCAAAAACTCTTCCTTGATTTGCTCGTGAGTAGCAGGTTCATTTGTAGAACTGTGAACGAACGGGAGCTTTGTTGCTGCGGTAACGTCACTTAACATATTACCTACCCCAACAGTTATATAACCTCTGGTATCCAAATACATATGCTCAACTCTTCCCTCATATTACTCTAATTTAATCTTGAGCTTCATTTTGAGGGAGGATGAAACAGGCACAGACTTCTTCGCGCTCAAAACCGTGATAGCCTGTGTCAACTTACGATGACTTCTTCCATTCACATCGATTCTTCCATCTGGACGAGCTATTCCAACAAGGTTTTTCTGAAAAGCTTTGATTGCGGCGACAGTCTTGGAGTTTTCAGGTCTAGAGCCCAGTTTCCCATCTACTTTAAGCTCCTTTATTCCCTTTAAAGAGCCGAGCAATTGGTTAATAGACCTTTGCACCGTTCGAATATCAGAATCCACATTTTTACCGCCCAAACCAACAGAGCCGCTTAATCTTATCGAAACCACGAAAGTACCTCCTTTTACATTTTGGAGGAGCTTGTCATGCCCAATAAGGCTTAGAAAAATATCATTAGAAAGAAGTTTTAATAATTTAGGACAACTATGCAATACCCCATCCAGCATTTACATAACAACGTATTTTCACTCGACGCAGATAACAAAAAACCCAGCGCTGAGGCTGGGTTTTGGTGTTCTAGTGGCTAATGAATTAACCGATGTGCGTTGCGCCGCCCATGTACTTCTGAAGTACTGCAGGGATTGCAATGCGACCGTCTGCTTCTTGGTTGTTTTCTAGGATAGCAACCATGGTACGACCAACTGCTAGACCAGAACCGTTTAGCGTGTGTACAAGCTCAGGTTTCTTCTCGCCTTTACGACGGAAACGCGCTTGCATACGACGAGCTTGGAAGTCCCACATGTTAGAACATGAAGAGATTTCACGGTAAGTTTCTTGAGCAGGAACCCAAACTTCTAGGTCGTAAGTTTTACGAGCGCCGAAGCCCATGTCGCCTGTACATAGAACGACTTTACGGTAAGGAAGTTCAAGAAGTTGTAGAACTTTCTCAGCGTGACCTGTTAGCTCTTCTAGCGCGTTCATTGAATCTTCTGGCTTAGTGATTTGTACTAGCTCAACTTTGTCGAACTGGTGCATACGAATCAGACCACGAGTATCACGACCGTATGAACCCGCTTCTGAACGGAAACATGGCGTGTGTGCTGTCATCTTGATAGGTAGATCCGCTTCGTCAGTGATAGTGTCACGAACTAGGTTCGTTACTGGTACTTCTGCTGTAGGGATTAGAGACAGTTTACGTGGCTCTTCGTCGTTTACTTTTTCCGCTAGAGGCTCAGTGTGGAAAAGATCTTTACCGAACTTAGGAAGCTGACCAGTACCGAATAGGCTGTCAGAGTTCACTAGGTAAGGTACGTACATCTCTGTGTAGCCATGTTCTTCTGTATGAAGATCTAGCATGAACTGAGCAATTGCACGGTGTAGACGAGCAAATTGACCTTTCATCACGATGAAACGTGCGCCAGTGATCTTAACTGCACTTGCGAAGTCTAGACCGCCACCCATTTCGCCTAGGTCAACGTGGTCTTTCAAATCGAAGTCGTAAGTCTTAGGCTCACCCCAACGAGAGATTTCAACGTTGTCATTTTCGTCTTTGCCATCTGGCACTTCATCTGCTGGGATGTTTGGTACAGAAAGCGTGAATTCGTCTAGTTGAGCCATTACTTGCTCAAGTTCAACTTTCTTCGCGTCAAGATCGCTACCTAGAGTACCGATTTGTTTCTTGATCTCTTCTGCGCCTTCTTTGTCGCCAGCCGCCATTTTTTGGCCAATTTGCTTGGAGATGGAGTTACGCGTGGATTGTAAATTTTCTACTTCTACTTGAATGGACTTACGTTGTTCTTCAAGTTTACGAATAGTCTCTACGTCTAGCTTAAAGCCACGACGCGCCAGTTTAGCAGCTGTTTCATCCAGCTCTGTACGAAGTAATTTAGAATCCAGCATTGTTAATCCTATGCTTTTTGTTGTGAAATCACGCGCACTTTCCAAGCGTACGCGTTAAAAAAATTTACTGAACAAATGTATCCAAAAACGCCTACTTTTCATAGCGCTTTTGTTGGCTATTTGCGTCTAATTTAGCCAAGTAATCTAACTTTTCGCCGATTTTGGTTTCTAGACCGCGATTTGTCGGCTGATAGTACTTACGATCCGCCATTTCTGGTGGCAAATATTGCTCACCCGCTGCATAAGCACCCGGCTCGTCGTGAGCATATCGATATTCTGCGCCATAGCCCATGTCTTTCATCAGACTGGTGGGTGCATTACGCAAGTGATGCGGCACTTCATATTCAGGCAAGTTATGTGCGTCAGTGAGCGCTTGTTTCCAAGCAACATAAACGGCATTACTCTTTGGAGCGCACGCGAGATAAACAATTGCTTGAGCAATCGCACGCTCACCTTCTGCTGGACCAACACGTGTAAAACAGTCCCACGCGGAGAGTGCAACTTGCATGGCTCTAGGGTCCGCATTGCCGACATCTTCCGATGCTATCGCAAGTAATCGGCGGGCAATGTAAAGTGGATCACAACCTGCAGCTATCATACGAGCAGCCCAATACAAAGCGGCATCTGGGTTTGATCCACGAATAGATTTGTGCACAGCGGAGATCAAATCGTACCAAATGTCGCCTTTATTATCGAAGCGAGAGACTTTCTCCCCGGCTACTTCAGCAAGCAGTTTGAGTGTTATCTCTTTTTCACCTTGATCATTCTCTTCTGCCATATCGTAGAGAAGCTCAAGGTAGTTAAGAGACATGCGAGCATCACCGTTCACCAACTCGGCTAGACGGTCTAACACATTATCAGCAAAGTTCGCTGGCGTATTGCCCAGCCCTCGTTCTTTGTCGTTAATCGCTTGATTTAGTGCGAGTGAGATCTCTTCTTTATCCAGTGAAGTCAGCTTGTAGACTCGAGCACGAGACAACAATGCGTTGTTCAGTTCGAAAGACGGGTTCTCTGTCGTTGCGCCAATAAACGTTACGGTTCCATCTTCAATATGTGGTAAGAACGCATCTTGTTGCGATTTGTTGAAGCGATGGACCTCATCCACAAACAAGATGGTGCGGCGACCCGCCATTTTGTTCTCGCGCGCTTTTTCGATTGCAGCACGAATCTCTTTCACACCGGACGTCACCGCAGACACGCGTTCAACTTCCGCATTGGCGTAATTAGCAGCGACTTCCGCTAACGTGGTTTTACCTGTACCAGGAGGCCCCCAAAGGATCATTGAGTGGACATGGCCGGCCTCTAACGCGCGACGCAGGGGTTTACCCGGGCCAAGAATGTGTTGCTGACCGATGTACTGCTCAATAGTTTGCGGTCTCATACGAGCAGCAAGGGGACGAAAATCTTCGTCCCCCGAGAAATCTAATGTGTAATTACTCACTACCTATTAATTCCTTTGATCGTCCACTTCCACGCCTTTTGGAACTGTGAACGTAAATCTGTCTGCTTTTGGTTTGCCAAGCTTAACATTACTGAATGTAAAGAGCCCTTTCTGACCATCTTGCTCGATGACGTTAAAGCCTTTCACTACGCCTTTCGCGTCAATATTGATCTGGAACTGACCTTGAGTAGAGTCTACTGCGGTTGGGATAAGCGTAAATTCATTCCCTTTCTGGGAGATCTTATAATTATCCCAATCACTTGCTCTGTTGCGAGTTAAGAGCACAAATGGTGTTTGCTCGGTCGCTTGCTCTTGCCAGTAAATGCTAACTTGCTCAATAAACGGGCTGTAGTACCACAAAGTTTTACCGTCTGAAACCAGCAAGTTCTCATCTGGGAATGTCGTGCTCCAACGGAACAGGCTTGGACGAGCGATTTCAACCGTGCCTTCCCCTTCCATGACCGTTTCCCCTTCAGGGCTGATCACTTGCTGAGAGAAATCGGCACTGAAACCCTCATTCATCGCGAGGCGTTTGTTCAGTTCATCTTTTGGAGAGGCTGCATTTGCAGCAGAGAAGAAAGAAATGCTTAAAACTAGCGCTGAGAAAAGTTTCGCTGAAAATCGTTTTTTCATTCAGATACCTATCAGAGGGTCAAAGACCTAAAGTTACTCACCTCAGTTGGACTAAGGTGAGTAAAACAAGTTCATTAATCTTTTGGTGGCGCAGGAGCCAAGACTTCACGGTTACCATTGTGACCCGGCGCACTCACGATGCCTTGAGCCTCAAGCTGCTCGACAATTCGTGCGGCACGGTTATAGCCGATTTTGAATCGACGCTGCACGCCAGAAACCGAACCACGGCGCGACTGAACCACGTGCTCAACCACCTGATCAAACAATGGATCCATCTCTTCATCTGATTCCATTTGTTCGCCCGGAAGCAAACTTTCTGGGCCTTGGTCACCACTGATGATTTCATCGATGTAGTTTGGCTTACCACGCGCCTTCCAGTTGTTCACCACAGCATGTACATCATCATCCGATGCAAATGCGCCGTGAACACGAATCGTATGGCTAGAACCTGGAGGCAAGTACAGCATGTCACCCATACCAAGTAGCGATTCCGCGCCGCCTTGGTCAAGGATAGTACGCGAGTCCGTCTTCGTTGATACAGTAAACGCCACGCGTGTTGGAATGTTTGCTTTAATCAGACCTGTAATAACGTCAACCGATGGACGCTGAGTTGCAAGAATCAAGTGAATACCAGCCGCACGCGCTTTCTGAGCCAAACGAGCAATCAGTTCTTCAACCTTTTTACCCACAACCATCATAAGGTCGGCAAATTCGTCAACAACAACGACGATGTATGGCAATTTCTCAAGCAACGGCGGTTCTGTATCCATACTGTCGCCCTCTTGCCAGAATGGATCGTGAATTGGGTGGCCGGCTTCTGCTGCCATCTTCAACTTCTCGTTAAAGCCTTTCACGTTACGCACACCCAGTGCCGACATCAGTTTGTAACGGCGTTCCATTTCACCCACACACCAACGTAGAGCATTGGATGCGTCTTTCATATCAGTAACAACTTCGGCAAGAAGATGAGGGATACCTTCGTAAATAGAAAGCTCCAACATTTTCGGGTCGATCATGATGAAGCGTAGATCTTCTGGAGAAGCTTTGTAGAGCATACTCAAGATCATGACGTTTACACCGACCGACTTACCTGAACCTGTCGTACCCGCAACAAGTACGTGAGGCATTTTAGCGATGTCAGCAATGACAGCTTCACCCGCGATATCTTGACCAAGTACCACCGTCGTTGGCGATTTAGCTTGCTCAAATTGAGGGCTGCTGATGACGTCTGACAGATAAACCGTCTGACGACTCATGTTTGGCAACTCAAGACCGACATAAGGTTTGCCTGGAATCACCTCTACAACACGTACCGCCATCGCAGATAGAGCACGCGCCAAGTCCATAGACAGACCAGAAATTCGACTTACTTTCACACCTGGCGCCAAATCGAGCTCGAATCGAGTGATGACTGGGCCTGGGTAAATGCCGACTACGTCAGCTTTAATTTTGTAGTCTGCAAGCTTGCTTTCGACTAAACGCGCGACTTGCTCAAGCGCTTCACGATCGATGAAGTTTTCACGTTTTTCCGGATGGTAAAGCAATTCAAGTGTTGGCAGCGGCTCTTCTGGCACTGGTAAATTCTGTTCTTGCTTCATCAAGAATGGGTTTTGCGTCGCGGCAACTTTTGCTTGCGCGCTGGATACCATGCTTTGGAATGCGGCAACATCTTGATCGCCATCTTGCACTTCCTCAACCTCAACTTCTTGTGGCGCTGGTTCAAACGCTACACTCGGCTCTGGTGTCTGTTCTGGTTGAATTTGAGAAACCGATTGTGGTTGAACGATAGGTTGAGGCTCTGGTGAACGCGACTGAGGTTGAGGAGCAACATATGCCTCCTCTTCATCTACTACATCAAAATCAGAGATGGTTGGTTCAATATGTTCACTTGGCTCAGCGTGGTCGGTAATGTCATCAAGTGCACGAGTGTCAATAACAGGTTCTTCGTGTGGCGTTGGTTCCACATGGAGTTGCTGTTCTTGCTGAGCAGCAAACTGTTCATACTCTTCATAGCTTGATTCTCGTTGAGGCGTATCGTGTTCAACAACCTCTTCATGCTTGGCTTGCACCTGTTCTTGATAGACTGCGTTTGTATCCGCATAAGATTGGCTTGTTTGTTCTTCTGACGCCCAATCATCTGCTTGCTGCGCTGCAGCTTCCAACTCTTCGATGGTTACATTCAGCTGCTTGGTACGCTCAACCATTGGATCCACGTTATCTGTGCTGACCGCTTTAAGTTGTGGTTCTGGTTCAATATACGTTGGCGTCGCATTTACTGCCGCAACTCGTTGAGGTTGGGGCTCTGGCGTCGGTTTTACCGCAGACGTTTCTGATTTGGCTTGCGGCATATATATAGGATATTCGTGTACTGCCGCTTTCTCTTTTGGTTCTTCAACTTCGTAAGCCGTTAAGTGAGGAAGCGTCTCGTCGTCTTGTTGATCGTCTTCAACGTGTTTTGTTGATACTTTATCCTCAACAAACTCATCAAGCTGAGGCTCTAGCGTCTCTTGTTCTGAACCTCTGAACTTATTCGCGATGGCAGCCAATACCGCTAACGAGCGATCACCAAGCCATTCAACGATGTTCAGCCAAGAAATCCCCGTAAACAGAGTAAAGCCAGCCCCCCACAGAAATAGAAGGACGAGTGTTGTACCCAGTACATTCAACGTCGGCAAAGCAAGGCTTGATAGAACATCGCCTACTACACCGCCCGATGAGAAGTACCAAATATCATCGAAGTTAATATCGGCAAGGCCGCAACTGGTCATGATAAGAACAGTTAGGCCCAGTAAACGGGTTCCCCACAGCATAAAATCAATTGGCTCATCTTCCCCTCGCTTACGACAAATCACCCACGCAGCGGCAGCCAGTAGGAAAGGAATCGGATAGGCGAGAGAGCCAAAAGTGAAAAATAGAGTGTCGGCAAGCCATGCGCCAAACAGGCCACCAGCGTTATCGATCTCCCCACCCCATGCAGTTTGGGACCAAGATGGATCAGCTGGACTAAAGGTAAATAGTGCTACAGCGAGCAATACCGAGCTAAGAACGCCAACGATAAAGCAGCACTCTTTTAAGCGTTGGAAGCCATTTAAGCGTGAAGACTGAGGCTCTTCACTGGTTTTAATGATGGTTTCGACTTTCTTTGCGTTCTCTTTGAACATAAATCAACTTGAATATGGAAATGAAATAGGAATTTGCAAAACATTCCGAGCGGCATACCCCGCTCGGTAAATTGATTTAACCATATCAAAGAGAAAAACCCAATTACTCTATGGCGAAAGCGGAAGCATATACCGCTTTCTTTGCAAGAAATTAACGAGTTTTAATCACAAGCTGGTTAGATTGTTTCACTTCTTCCATAACTACGTAGGTGCGAGTGTCATTTACGCCAGGTAGACGTAGTAACGTATCGCCAAGTAGTCGACGGTAAGCACCCATATCAGATACACGGGTCTTTAGAAGATAGTCAAAGTCACCTGAAACTAGATGACACTCTTGAATGTCGTCTAGCTTTTGAACAGCTGAGTTAAACTGTTCAAACACATCTGGCGCACCACGGTTTAACGTAATCTCAACGAATACCAGTAGTGATGCATCTAGGAACTGCGGATTAAGTAGCGCAGTATATCCTGTGATGTAGCCTTGACGCTCTAAGCGACGCACACGCTCCAAACATGGCGTTGGAGAAAGTCCTACACGTTTTGAAAGCTCAACGTTTGAAATACGACCGTCTTTCTGCAGTTCATTAAGAATGTTGCGGTCGATACGGTCTAGTTCCTTGGACGGCTTTTTATAGTTGTCTGCCATTTTTTATTCCACCTTATTACTTCCTTGCAAAAAAATATACTACAACTTTTTAATATTTGGTGCCAAATTTTACAAACCTATAACTATACTAGTTACAAATTCGACAATAACACCCTACAAATAGTTTTTACAACCATTATAGAAAGAGGATACAGGATGATCATTGGCGTACCTAAGGAAATCAAGAACCACGAATACCGTGTGGGTATGATCCCTGCTAGCGTGAGAGAACTCATCTCACATGGCCACCAAGTTTTAGTTGAGACCAATGCAGGTGCCGGCATTGGTTTTTCAGACGATGATTACATCGCCGTCGGCGCATCCATTCTCCCTCATGCTGCAGACGTTTTCGCGCAAGCAGACATGATAGTAAAAGTAAAAGAACCCCAAGCAGTTGAGAGAGCAATGCTCCGCGAAGGGCAAATTTTATTTACTTATTTACACCTAGCACCAGATTTTCCACAAACTGATGAGCTAATCAAGAGCAAAGCTGTCTGTATAGCCTATGAGACTGTAACAGATAATATGGGTCGTTTGCCACTGTTAGCACCAATGTCAGAAGTGGCAGGTCGGATGTCTATCCAAGCGGGTGCGCAAACGTTAGAAAAATCACACGGTGGTCGTGGTTTACTTCTTGGCGGCGTACCTGGTGTTGAGCCTGCTAAAGTCGTTATCGTTGGTGGTGGTGTCGTTGGTGCAAACGCAGCTCGTATGGCTGTTGGCCTTCGCGCAGACGTCACAATTCTTGACCGCAACGTAGACACTCTGCGTAAACTGGATGAAGAATTCCAAGGCCAAGCGAAAGTCATTTATTCTACAGAAGACGCTATCGAGAAGCATGTTCTAGAAGCAGACCTTGTTATTGGTGCAGTTCTAATCCCAGGCGCGGCAGCTCCGAAACTGGTAACAAAAGAGCATATTGCTAAGATGAAGCCAGGCGCAGCAATCGTTGACGTAGCTATCGACCAAGGTGGTTGTTTCGAAACATCTCACGCGACAACACACGCCGAGCCTACTTACGTGGTTGATGATGTCGTTCACTACTGTGTAGCAAACATGCCTGGTGCAGTTGCACGTACTTCAACTTTCGCATTGAATAATGCCACTCTCCCTTACATTGTGAAACTTGCAAACAAAGGCTATCAACAAGCTCTTCTGGAAGACAAAGGCTTCCTAGAAGGTCTAAACGTGATTCACGGTAAAGTCACTTGTAAAGAAGTCGCAGAAAGCTTTGACCTTGAATATGTAGATCCTGAACAAGCTATCGCCATGTTCAACTAACAACAAAATTAAGCAATTTTGTCACGTTTTGTTTACAAAAGCCCACAATAAAGTGGGCTTTTTCATATAGTCGATTTAGATATAAAAAATAACTAATTCTTATATGCACAAATTAAAATATTTCTCGGCGTAACTGATTTAGGGCAAAACTCTGCCAATCTAACACGATAACCACGTTCTTCAAGATAAAGCACTTTGTCTAATGCGAGCCAGATCTCCAAAGGTCGCTGAAAAACCAATTGCACCAAGCTCATTCTTTCCATATGCCAAAAACGTTTTATTGCCCGCTTTTCAAACTCGGCAAAGTCAATCGCTTGGTTAATCTCGATACCTTTTTCTTTCGCAGCCCAGAGACACAATGCCTCAAAACCATCACTTAACTGTGATTTTCGAATGCTTGGCACGGGTTGATACTCATCAACTCCCAAAATCTCACGTGTCAGTAAATCAAAACCAAGCCTGAATACCATCTCTTGTTGACGATGGCGACGCACACGTTCACCGCCTGTCAAGACGCTCGCACTGATTGGGATAACGCTTGGTACGTCTCGCTTTGAATCAAATGATAACAGCAAGGTGAAATCGTCATCGCCGCGATGCCGGCTTCACTTCCATATTCCATCAACCGAACATGAAGGTCACCACAAGCATGCAGTGCGACAGCATGTTGCGTCGGTTTGAATACTGCCTTGGTTTGAGGATCAAACGCGTCACCTTGGATAAAGGTCATTTTCCAATGATGTTCATTCGCGGCTTGTTGGCCGGAGTCGCATAACGCTTGTTGATATTCAAAACTGGTCACTGGTTGATCGGTTTGCGTGGTTAAGATCCGACCTAAGTATCCTTTACCCGAGCACCACTCTAACCATTCCTCACCTTGATGAGATTGAATCGCTGCCTCCCCCATCGCCGTGATCTGTTCTAGCTTGCGCCCTGGGATTCCACTGTCTAACCCTCTTTCTAGCGCTAGGCCATCTAATGCCATCGACTCTAACTGTGTATGCCTAAGTAAGGATGGTAAATCTGGAAAAAACACACTGATTTCAGCCAACGCAAGGTCTGGGTCAGCTTTGAGATTTTCTATTTGTGAGGGAGAAAGCGATTCTAACCATTGGCAAAGCTGAGGGTGTGTTTCCTGCCAAGGTAATGATGGTTGGATGCTGCTTTGAAATGGCTCGAATCGCCATAATGGTTGATTCTCAATTAAGCAGTCATTAATAAATTGAAATTGCGTTTGCATAGCTCCCCCTACAATTTGGGATGGATTGTAGGGGGAATCGTAACTTGAATGAAGTGTTATCTTACCGGAAGCTCGATGTCTTTAAACATCTCTTCAATTTCAGCATTCGACTTAAGAGAAATAGCCTGTTCTACAACAGGGCGCGTTAAGTGCGGTGCGAAACGCTCCATAAAGTCAAACATGTAAGAACGCAGGAACGTGCCACGGCGGAAACCAATACTTGTCGTACTTGCACCAAACAAATGGCTCGCATCAATAGCAACCAAATCGCGGTCTTGCTCTTCATCGACGGCCATACTCGCAATTACTCCAACACCGATACCCATGCGTACATACGTTTTAATCACATCCGCATCGGTTGCAGTGAACACGACTCGCGGCGTCAAACCTTCACGGTTGAAAGCGGTATCTAACTCAGAGCGACCAGTAAAGCCAAACACATAAGTCACCAAAGGATAAGCAGCTAAATCGTGGATAGTAACTAAGTCTTTCTTCGCCAACGGATGATCTTTTGGCACCACAATAGAGCGATTCCAGTGGTAACAAGGCAACATGATAGCATCTTGGTAAAGATGGAGAGCTTCTGTCGCAATCGCAAAGTTGGCTGTACCTTTTGCAATCGCTTCAGACATTTGAGAAGGTGTACCTTGATGCATGTGCAAAGACACTTTCGGGTAACGTGCCGTAAAACCTTTGATGACATCGGGCAATGCATAGCGCGCTTGAGTATGGGTTGTTGAAATGTTTAACGTGCCCATTTCAGGGTGAGTATGCTCGCCCGCTACCGCTTTGATACTCTCAACCCGAGCAAGGATTTCTTGGGAAATACGTACGATCTCTTCACCTGCAGGTGTCACTTGCGTTAAATGTTTACCACTTCGTTCGAAGATCTGGATTCCCAGCTCATCCTCTAGTAAACGAACCTGCTTACTAATACCAGGCTGAGAGGTGTATAAACTCTCCGCCGTCGCAGAAACGTTTAGGTTATGGTTCACAACCTCAACAATGTACTTCAGCTGCTGCAGTTTCATCGTAATCCCTTACTCATTCACGAGATAATAATGTCATAACTAAATTGACCGCTCTTACGAGCGATATAATGATTAGTTATAACGCGATCACAACGAAATGAACAGTAATTTCTAACATATAGCTGATAACCTTAAGCAGAGAAACAATATGCACAATGTTGAGCTTATAAAAACATCGATTTTAGTGATGTTGGTTCTATCAGTAACGAAAACGTGGGTGAGGCAAAATAATCAAACAAATAAGGTGCCGAGTAAGATAAGATTCATGTATTCTTGAACGCTAGCCGTAGAAAAGTAAAAGCAGACGCAAAGATATGAATATTGGTTTAATAATCGCTTTGGTAGCCATCCTACTGGTATTAATCCTAGGCTATAACATCATGTTGCAATACAAGGTTAAAGTTGAAACCGCCAAAAGGCAGGAATCGGCACGCTATGTTGCACTTATTGATGGCACTGAAGAACTGATTGGTCACGCACACCATATTCCTTTTAGTAAGGAGCTTCTGCTGTGCCTAAACAATCGTATTCTTGATGCACTAGAAAGCATGCATGAGCTTGACCCGAAAAATAAGCAGCTCACTCAACGCATAGAGAATATGAAGCAGCAAATCGGACAGCTAAAAGAAAACGGTCCGACTGGTGAAAGTACCTCTTTCAAAATGCCAAGCAGCGATAAGCAAGCCATCGTGATGCTTAAGCTGGTTAAGCGCCTGCGTGACACCGTTCGAAACGAGCACAACAAAGGCCGATTAGACACCCAGACTTACGTAACCGAAAATGCGCGTTTGGAAACGATGCAAATTCGCATCAACATCGAAAACGTAATTAAGCGAGCGAACGATTCCATTGCTCGCGGCCAACCGGGTACTGCGTTACAACTGCTTCGCAAAGGTATCGATGCGCTGAGTACAAAAAGCGATCCGTACTCCATCCAAGCAAAACAAAAGCTTGAAGAGATGCTTGGCGACTTAGACAAAAAACGCCAAGACAAAAGCGATGCAGAAATGCAGCAAATGGCAGACAAAGAGCGTGACAACGACATGGAAGCACTCTTCGGCGAGAAGAAAAAGTGGTAATATCCCCACCAGCTTTTCGCCCTATCCGATTAAAGGCTGCGTTTGCAGCCTTTTTTCTATCCAGATTTCCGTTTTACTTATGCTCTGGATGAACCAAATTTGAACGTAACGTACTAAAAATAAAATGATTAATCTCGACGCCTATCAAGATCTTCTTGCTCCTATCAATCAATTTCTGCAATGCCGCACACCCAACGAATGGGTTGAAGAAGCAAAGAAACCAGAAAACTTGCAAACCATTTTATTGGATCACTTACTGTGCGAGCTTAAAGCAGGTCAGTCAGCCATGTTCTTGATCCGCAAATACGCAGTAGATAAAGACAGTTCACATGCCTTACTTGACTGGTTCAAACCATATGAAGATTTCGCTTACCGAAAAATCGGCTCATTAGAGACATTAAAAGGTAAGAGCAATATTTCGAAAGCCATCATGGCAAAATCGGATTCGCCGTATAGCCAAGATCTGATCGATAAAATGGTTCTCTTGATCAAAGAAGAATTACATCACTTCTATCAAGTACTGGAAATCATGGAGAGCCGTGGCGTGGAATACAAAAACATTCCCGCAAGCCGCTACGCAAAAACGCTGATTTCACACATGAAGACTCATGAGCCCGAGACGCCTAAGCCGCTACGCAAAAACGCTGATTTCACACATGAAGACTCATGAGCCCGAGACGCTTATTGATAAGCTCATTATCGGCGCTTACATCGAAGCCCGCTCATGTGAACGTTTCGCTAAACTTGCGCCGCACATGGATGAAGACATCGCTAAGTTTTATGTTTCCCTACTCCGCTCTGAAGCACGCCATTATCAAGACTACCTTGTACTGGCTGAGCAGATTGCAGGCAAAGATATTAGCGAGCGTATTGCATACTTCGGCCGTATCGAAGCTGAGCTAATTTCAACTCCCGACGAAGACTTCAAGTTCCACAGTGGTATACCTGCTTAGCCGTGCTAAACCGTCACTAAAAAGCCAGATGTGAGTCTGGCTTTTTAGTTTTAAATCTCACCATTTCAACCTACCTCTCCGTCTGTATAAACCGCGCCTGTAACTTCATTTTGTTTACAACTCAGTTAGAACCAAGGTCACAAATAGCGAACTATTTTCATCGAACCATAAGCTGTCATCCATCTTTAACGCTCGAGTAACATTTATAAATAAGAATGATTGCTCTAACACAAATCATGGATAAACAAGATGAAATTTTCGCAGTGGAGTCTTTTGCTGAGCACTTTAGTAGCATTGCCGAGCTTGGCTGATACGGACGTATACCTCACCAATAACTCAGACCAACCATTAACCATTCAGGTCAAACACAATGGCAGTGATTTGCTGCAATACGGAGAAGAATGGCAGCAACACGTAGAAGTATTAGGCCCTTGGGAAACAAAGCCCGTACTGAGTTTTAATCGTTGGGAAGGGGTGAAATCGGGTCAGAACTATCGCTTTGAAACTGTCGTATCTAACCCGCAAGGTGAAAGCATTACACTCCACCAAGTCATGGAAGGACATTGGTACAACTCGACCATTGAATACGGTTTGTCAGCCGCCGACGTGAACTTGGCATTAAAAGACGATCGCACGATTCATCGTTCAAATACCGAGGCGTTTGGCTCTCGCAGTGCAGAGATAGCGTTTAAATCGGATAGCACCGCGCGTTATGACGATTTGTACTACACCGTCACACCAAGCAAAGTGGATGAAGCCGTCGATAACAACGAGCAAAATCTCAAATTGATGACTTACAACATTTGGGCCTTGCCTGCGATTGCGTCGCATATTGGTGAGCGTTACGAGTTAATCCCCGATTACGTAAAAGGCTATGACGTACTGGCACTGCAAGAGGTTTTTGCTAGTGGTCGTGATGCATTTTTACGTGAGCTTGCAAAAGATTACCCATACCAAACGAAGATGTTGGATAAAGATGGCTTCAACGTTTACGACGGAGGCGTAGTCATTGTGAGTCGTTACCCTATCGTCAACGAGGCACAATACGTGTTCCCAGATTGTTCGGGTACCGATTGCTTCGCTGATAAAGGCGTAAACTACGCAGAGATCATCAAAGGTGGTCAGGCCTACCATGTTTTTGCTACACATACCGCGTCTTTCGATACTGATACAGCGCGTGAGTATCGTCAGCGTCAATTTCAACAAATGCGCACTATGGCGCAGTCTCTCAACATTCCGAATAACGAAACGGTCGTGTACAGTGGTGACTTTAATGTAAACAAGCTGAAGTTCCCTGGAGATTACCAGCAGATGATCGCAAACCTAAGTGCGATGGAGCCTCAATACTCTGGCTATACAGCGTCTACGTTCGACCCTCGTATCAATAACTTCGCAGGCGAAGCACTATCTGGTGGCGAAAATGTGGAATACCTCGATTACGTCATGGTGAGCAACGAATATGGCGTGAAATCGTTTAACGACAACCGCGTTGATGTTCCACGTTCAACGACAGAGGGGTTGTGGAAACATTACAACCTGTCGGATCACTTCCCTGTCAGCGCCGTGATCAAGCCATGAAGCTTAGCTTACTAATCACTGTGTCCGCCGTTTTGGCGGGCATAGTTTGGTTTTCAGTCAATGTCGACGAGCGCGATCAATTAACGCAGCTTTCTTCGGAGTTGCAGGATAAATCAATCGCATTGGTTGATAGTGATTCGACGCCACCCCAGCGCCAAAGCAGTACACAAAAGTCCAATTCAAAATCAGACAATATGCCCACTGAGATTCAAGATCTTGCAGAGCGACTAAACCGTTCTAAAGGTCGAGCATTGAAAGCAGAAATCGAGACGTTTTGGCACACCTGTATGTCCGAGCTCAATTGCGAATCCAAACTTAATGAACTGGCCACAGATTTGTCTGCAGAGCGTTTTAATTTGTTAGCGAACTACCATCAACTCGATGGTCTTTGGCAGCAAAGCGTTGGCAACTTGTTGTTTGATGAGCAGCAACCGCTCGCCTCTCGTATCGCACTATTAAAGTCCGAAGCGAGAAAGATTTGGGGAGAGCTCGCTGAGGTTATTTTCGCCGATGAGTTCGCACTTTACGACTTCAGCTTACAAGCCGAGCAACTTGACGCCGTATCGGCTCAAGATTACGTGAAAGCATTCGAGGATTTAATCACCGAATGGCAGGGGAACGAAAATGCCTTGGGGTTAGACAGCAACCAAACAAAATATGAACGAGCGGTGGCTCTGATCCCTGCAAGTATGAATGGGGTCGAGAGACAAACCTTGATTCAAGAGTTGCAGAAAAACTATCTGTCTGAACAAGAAAGCAACCAAATCCGCACTCGTGAACAACAAATAGCAAAACAAAAGCAGCAAGTTCGCAGTTATCAAACCGAGCTAAAGCAGCTCGAATCCAGATTGGCAACGCAAAGAGCCACCAGCCACTCGAGTTGGTCTGAATCTGACTGGCAGCGTTACTATCAACAAGAGATAGCGAATTTTCGTCGCGAGTTCTTTGCTTCATAAGGTGCGCATAAAAAAAAGGCACGTAGCAGGTTAGCTTTCGCGCCTTTTTACTTTGTGCTCCCGAACCTATTTCAGAACAAGTTCAAGCCAAATACACTCTTAACATCGGACAAAACTTGTTCTGTTTTTTCTCGAGAGACTTGGCTGCCATGTTTAAGAATCTCAATAAGTTGCGCTTTGTCGTTCAAATACAATGCCCGTTTCTCTCTGATCGGACGCAGCATTTCTTGAAGGTATTCTTCCAATACTTTTTTCGTGGTTCCATCTCCTAGCCCACCACGGCGATAGTGCGCTTTGAGTTGCTCGACATGCTCTTTGTCAGAGTGAAAAGCATCGAGATAAGTGAACACAATGTTGCCTTCTACTTGACCAGGATCTTCGATGCGCAAATGGCTTGGGTCGGTGTACATGGATTTCACTGCAACTGAGATTTCCTTTTCAGTCGCCCCTAAGTTAATGGCATTGCCCATGCTTTTCGACATTTTATTTTTGCCATCAGTACTCGGTAAACGTGGCGCATCACTAAGCAACGGACGGCACTCTTTTAGGATCTCTTGTCCGCCAAGGTGGTTAATCTTTCTCACGATTTCATTCGTTTGCTCAAGCATTGGTAATTGATCATCCCCAACCGGAACAAGTGTCGCGCGAAAACCCGTTATATCAGCGGCTTGAGAAATTGGGTAAGTCAGGAACCCTGCAGGAATTGAACGCTCAAAACCTTTGCTTTGAATTTCATTTTTTACGGTTGGGTTACGCTCTAAGCGAGCAATGGAAACTAAGTTGCTGTAATACATCGTCAATTCTGCGAGGGCTGGCAGCTGAGATTGCAAACAGATAGTGGTTTGAATGGGGTCGATGCCAACTGCAAGGTAATCTGCGACTACGTTTAGAATGTTCGAAGATACCTTTGAAGGATTGTGCGCGTTGTCGGTCAGGCCTTGCATATCGGCGACCAGAATGGTTTGGTCATGCTCCGATTGTAATGCCACACGCTGTTGTAACGAACCGACGTAGTGACCAAGGTGTAAAGGCCCTGTAGCTCGGTCCCCCGTGAGAATGATTTCGCGTTGTTGATGCGTTTCTTTGATGTTCATGGTTATCTCCTAGTCAAAATAGATCGCTACTGGAGATAAAAAGACAAGACACTCTTCGCTACCTTCCAGCAGCGTAAGAATGTAAGAATTCCGCGCCGCTCTACATAGAGCGCCACCAGAAAAAGTATGATGATGAAGGTGTGAAGAATAAGTTCATGCGTCTTAAGCTAACAGGGACTAAGACAATGCTCAATCCCAATGTGAAGAAAATGCAGTGTGTGAAAATTTGCCCGATTACATCGGCAAGGACATTGCGATAACGAGAACAGCACCAAATACCGAACCAGAAACAAATGCACATAGAACGGTTTTGTTGTGTTTACTTTTCATCGATGGACTCCTATTTATCACCACCAGAACCGCACAAGGAATGAGCACGGCTCAACTTCATTTCACTTGTCGGCGCTGGAGTTCTGTTTTATCTCCAGTGCGATAAGTCGGAGTAGTAAACCAATATATGCAACCTTCGACCAGTCGAGCTTGGTCAAACTGAGATATTAGGCTCATATCGGAATGCAACGTACATCCTAATCAACATAAGAATAAAATTTCATCGCTTCCCTATTCCCCGCCCCCTAGTTTGTGGCTTAATAGCGAAATAATAATGACTTTTTTCTTTTTTGCTGCGGATACTTACATGGATTCTGTTTTACATCAGTTGCAGTTCTCTTTGTCGATCACCGGCCCCATCTGCTTAATGTTGGTGCTTGGCGTTATCTTTAAACGGTTTGGTCTCATCAACGATAACTTTATTGAAATTGGCTCTAAGCTGGTTTTTAAGGTCACGCTGCCAGCCATGTTGTTTGTCAGTATTGTGGCTTCTGAGCATGATTTTTCTGCCGCCAGTGGTTTCATCAACTACGGCGTAGTCGCGAGCATTCTGTTTTTTATTTTCACCTACATATCCGTTTCTATTCTGTTTAAGTCTTCTCCCGATCAGGGCGTGTTGATTCAAGGTGGGTTTCGCGCCAACACTGGCATTATCGGCATTGCATACGTTGCGAATGCTTATGGTTCACAGGGTGTCGCATTAGCTGCTCTGTATGTCGCCATCACCACATTTATCTACAACGTTCAAGCGGTGATCTGCCTATCACCCAAAGGCGCTACGTCTGCCTCTCAAGCAGCAAAAATGATGGGAAGAACACTGACGAAGAACCCGCTTATCATCTCCATCGTTTTAGGTATGCTTTTCTACTTGTTGTCGATTCCGGTTCCAAATGTAGTCATTGATGCGGGTAACTATCTGTCGAAAATGACGTTGCCGCTCGCATTGTTATGTACAGGCGGGTCGTTGGATTTTAGTTTGATGAGAAAGGAAAAAGGCCCGTCTTGGTTTGCAAGCAGTTACAAGTTGATTGTCGCCCCAGTGTTGATCACGTTAGGCGCGTATTTTGTTGGTTTTCGAGGTATTGAATTGGGGATTTTATTCTTCATGAACGCCTCGCCCGTTGCGGCAGCGAGTTACGTCATGGCCCGATCAATGGGAGGAAATGCGGTACTGGCAGCCAACATTATTGCTTTGACAACAGTGCTTTCAACCGTCACCTGCACGTTCGGTATTGTGGTTCTAAAATCGTACGGTTTAATCTGAAAAATGAAATAAAAAAGCCTCAGAACATAGCTGAGGCTTTACAAAAAGGCTTAGATTTAACGCAGAGAAGACGCTTACGAATGATTGGCTAATGTCATTTTCCTTACCAAACGAAAAAACTCTGCCGACTCATCTTCTGATAAACAAGAGAAGAATTCGCGCTGCAAGTTCCTCATTATTTGATGAACTTTCTTTATCGTTGCTTCACCTTCTTGCGTCAAACTGAGCATTTTCAGTCGTTGGTTCGCCTCACTCTTCGAAACGCACACAAAACCACGTTTTTCCAAGTTATCGACCATGCGCTTTGCAACGCTTCGTTCGGTCAAAACGGCATCGGCTAACGCTTGTTGACTCATTGGCTGAAACTCTTCTAACGCTGCCAACGCACTGGCCATCTCTAAGGTCATCTGATTTTGACGACATAACTCTGCTTGCGCTCGGTTGCGAT
This sequence comes from Vibrio sp. VP6, assembly GCF_028823755.1. Taxonomy (NCBI): domain Bacteria; kingdom Pseudomonadati; phylum Pseudomonadota; class Gammaproteobacteria; order Vibrionales; family Vibrionaceae; genus Vibrio; species Vibrio sp. VP6. The sequence continues at coordinate 9,766 of NZ_JAPEID010000037.1, read as the reverse complement.
ACATCCGTTGCATCACCCCAGAGACAAACATTGGGCTTTGATCCAAAACGGAGATAGGTGAAATTTTTTGCTCTTTCATAGCCGCCTATTTAACTTATGGCTTCATGTTATGCTTTCTGACCTTTTTATGAGGAATTCGAAACGTGATCACTCTTCCTAGGCTTCATTCAAAATCGGTGGCGTATTAAACCCATCAAGTTGAAAGCATAAACAAAGAGCGCTTACGCGCCCTTTTATTATGTTTATTGTTATTAGTATAACTCAGTTAAGCTTACGAAGTCTTACTCCGACTTTTCCGTTGCTGGAGCGAGTTCTTGAGATCGCTCTTTCTGCGCTTCTTTTTGGGCACGGCGATCAAACAAACGCTCTACCACAACAAAGAACACCGGAACAAAGAAGATGCCAAGCAAGGTCGCACTGATCATGCCTCCAAGCACACCAGTACCTACCGCGTTTTGACCAGCAGAGCCCACACCAGCACTGATTGCCAACGGAACCACACCCAAGCCAAACGCCAAGGACGTCATGATGATTGGACGAAGACGCACACGCACCGCGTGCAGTGTAGCTTCAATCAGACCTGCACCTTTCTCGTAATATTCTTTCGCGAACTCAACGATCAAAATCGCGTTTTTCGTTGCCAAACCCACTGTGGTTAACAAACTCACTTGGAAGAACACGTCGTTGTCCATTCCACGACCCAGTACTGCGAGCACAGCGCCTAATACACCCAAAGGTACAACCAACACGACCGCAAGCGGTACAGACCAGCTTTCATACAACGCAGCGAGTACTAGGAACACGACCAAAATGGACAACGCATACAACATTGGAGCTTGGTTGCCAGACAAACGCTCTTCATAAGAGATGCCGTTCCAGTTCACCGTAAAGCCTTCTGGTAACTGCTCAACCATCGCTTCAATCTCAGCCATTGCTTCACCCGTACTGACACCTGGAGCAGCGCCACCTTGAATGTTCATTGCGGCTAGGCCATTAAAGCGTTGAAGCTGCGGTGAACCATACGTCCATTCACCACTTGCAAACGCCGAGAACGGCACCATTTCACCTTGTGCATTGCGTACATACCATGAGTTAAAATCTTCTGGCTGCATACGGAACTCTGCGTCACTTTGCACCATCACTTTTTTAACGCGACCACGGTCAATGTAGTCGTTGATATACGCTCCACCCCAAGCGGCGGATAGGATTTGGTTCACGTCGTTGATGCTGACATCCAGCGCGCGCAATTTAACGTGATCTACATGCACTTGGTACATTGGCGCATCAGATTGGCCATTCGGACGAACACCAACTAGTTTTGGATTCTGCGCTGCCATTCCCAGTAATTGCCCTTGTGCAGCAACTAATGCTTCGTGACCAAGGCTCAGGGAGTCTTGTAGATAGAAATCAAAACCCGTTGCGTTACCCAACTCTTGGATGGCAGGAGGCGCAAACGCAAATACCATGGCTTCTTTGATGGTTGAGAAGTAACCCATAGCACGGCCTGTCAAAGATGCAGCATCCGAACCCGGCGCTTCGCGCTCAGACCAATCTTTCAAGCCAATAAACGCCATACCCATGTTTTGACCTTGACCAGCAAAGCTAAAACCAGCCACGGTAAACACGGATCTCACGTTGTCTTTTTCTTCTTCCAAGAAATAGCTACGCACTTTATCGAGTGTTTTTTCTGTCTGCTCTTGAGTCGAGTTCGGCGGCAAAATTGCCATCGAGAACACCGTACCTTGGTCTTCATCTGGTAGGAAAGACGTCGGCAGATTCATAAATAGCCAACCCGCACCAGCGCTCATTGCCACAAACACCAACAACATGCGCCCAGTGCGTTTTAGCAACTTGGCTACACCAGCCTCATAACCTGCGGTCATCGAATCAAATTTACGGTTAAACCAGCCGAAGAAGCCTTTTTTATCCGTAAATTCAGCGTCACCTTTTTTCAGTAACGTAGCACACAGCGCTGGTGTCAGGATGATCGCGACCATCACTGACAACGTCATCGCAGCAACGATGGTGATCGAGAACTGACGGTAAATCACCCCGGTCGAACCTGACATAAATGCCATTGGGACGAATACTGCCGATAAGGTCAAACCAACGCCAATCAACGCGCCAGTGATCTGCCCCATCGATTTCTTAGTAGCCTCTTTTGGATCGAGCCCGTCTTCGTGCATCACACGCTCAACGTTTTCTACCACAACGATGGCGTCATCCACCAGCAAACCAATCGCCAGAACCATCGCAAACATCGTCAGGGTATTCACGCTGAAACCTGTCGCGTAAAGAATGGCAAACGTACCCAAGAGTACAACCGGAACCGCAATCGTCGGGATGATCGTTGCACGGAAGTTCTGTAAGAACAGGTACATAATTAAGAACACCAACACAATCGCTTCCAGTAGCGTTTTCACTACTTCTTGAATCGATGCTTCTACAAACGGTGTTGTCTCAAATGGATAAGCGACTTTCAGACCGTCTGGGAAGTTTTCACTCAACTCTGCTAAACGCTCTTTGACTGCAGCCGCCGTTTCCAGCGCGTTCGCACCTGTACCAAGTGAAATACCTAAACCAGACGCCGGCAAACCGTTGTACTGACCTTGAATATCGTAACTTTCTGCTCCGCGCTCAATACGAGCAACGTCTCTTAGATAAACGTTTGCACCGCTCGCATCTGATTTCAAGATGATGTTTTGGAACTCAGCCACACTGCTTAAACGACTCGCAGAAGAAATCGTCGCGTTAAGCAGTTGACCTTTCTGCGCAGGTGCTGCCCCCAATTGACCAGATGACACTTGCGCATTCTGCTCACTGATCGCATTTGCAACGTCAATTGCCGTCAGGTTGAACTGAGTCAGCTTAAACGGGTCAAGCCACACACGCATCGCATATTGAGAACCAAAAGCCTGTACTTGACCCACACCCGTCACACGGCTGATTGGGTCTTGAATGTTGGTTACAACAAAGTCGGCAATGTCGTTTTGTGTAAAATCTGGATCGTCAGAATAAACCGCCACCACCATCAAAAATGAGGTGTTAGATTTGTTCACCACAATACCTTGGCTTTGCACTTCCATAGGAAGCGAAGTCAACGCCAATTGCAGTTTGTTCTGCACTTGAACCTGCGCGATATCAGGATCGGCTTCGCTATCAAAAGTCAGTGTAATGGTCGCATTGCCGAAAGCGTCACTGCTCGAAGACAAGTAACGTAGGTAATCCAGACCTGTCATGTTTTGCTCGATAACCTGAGTGACAGAGTCCTCTACCGTTTTAGCAGAAGCACCAGGATAGCGCGCGCTGATGGTGATCGTGGTCGGCGAAATAGTTGGATATTGCGACACTGGCAAGTTGAACAAGGACATGATCCCCGCAAGCATGGTCAGAATCGCCAGTACCCAGGCAAAAACCGGACGATCAATAAAAAATCGAGCCATGATTATCCCTGCTCTCCCGTTTGGATGGTGACTGGGCTACCCGGACGCACCTTTTGCAAACCCGCCGTAATGACTTGATCACCGGCTTTTAATCCATCGATGATTCGCCATTGGTTGTCTATAACTTCAGCCGTGATGACTGGCGTAATCGCAACGGTATTATCAGCACTCACCGTCATCACCGAAGCTTTGCCTGTTGCATCGCGAGTCACGGTATTTTGCGGGATCAAAATCGCGCTAGGGTCAACACCAGTAATCACGGTCGCACGCACGAACATACCCGGAAGAAGTAAACCATCAGGATTTGGGAATTCCGCTCGCAAAGTCACGCTTCCCGTACTTTCATCCACGTTAACTTCCGTGAACTTCATTGTGCCTTTGTGCTCGTAAGTCGAGCCATCTTCAAGCGTCAATGCAACTTGCGCAGATTGATCTTCTTGCATGTGGCCTTGAGAAAGCGCCGCTTTTAGTCGTAGCAATTGAGCAGAAGACTGAACGATATCCACGTTGATCGGATCAAGTTGTTGAATCGTCGTTAGCTTGTCGGCTTGGTTTGCCGTAACCAACGCTCCCGCAGTCACATTTGACTTGCTGATCACGCCACTGATCGGCGCTTTCACACGGGTATAAGTCAAATGGATCTTTGCAGTATTGATCTTCGCTTTGGCTACGAGCACTTGCGCTTTAGCTTCTTTGTAAGCCGCTTCTGCTTCATCCAGATCTTGTTGACTGATCGATTTCTTGGTAATCAATGCGCGGTAACGTTTAACGGTTGCAAACGTCGATTCTTCAGAAGCTTTCGCACGAATCAGCTCCGCTTCTGCACTAAGCAAATCCGCTTGAAATGAAGAGTCATCAATTTGATACAACGACTGACCTTTTTCCACAACGCCACCTTCAACAAAGTTACGTTCTGAAATAATACCCGTTACCTGTGGGCGGACTTCCGCCTCTTTAAATGCACGGCTGCGGCCCGGTAACTCAACCGTCAAAGCTTGTCGAACAGGTTCAACCGTCAACACATTCACTTCGGTTGCGGGAGCTGCGCCACCACCTTGCTCAGTTCCTTCTTGGCTTGGTTGACATCCCGCCATAAACAGGCTCGATGCAATCAGCAGCGATAGCGTGGTTCTACGTCTCATGAAACATCTCTCTTATTTTGCAAGCCCTACAAATATCCAATTCAATGCGTTCTGAATGGCTCGATTATGATTAGTGGATATACATTTATCCCAAACAAATTACTTAGAATGATAATTAGCCAGTGTTGTACATACAACAAAATTTACGTTTCTATACGCTTGTCGAATACGTTTGTTGTAAAGGTGCAATAGAACTCTCAGATTTGAAGATATTGTGTTGGAAATCACACTTTTCTGTGTACAAGTGGACGGGTCAAAAAGTGTGTAAATTGATGATAAAAACGGCGAGTGTTTGTACAGAGTTTTGAGGTCAAGTCCAGATTTAATTGATTAAATCCAATTGGCGAAAAGCTACGTTAAACATCAGCTAAAAAAGAGCCCGCACATCAGCGGGCTGTTTCGCATCAATTTCAAATATCAGAGCTTAAACTCGGAACTGGCTGACTTGCTGATCCAATCTCTGAGTTTGTTGTGACAGCATCGCAAGTGATTGCTGAGCCTGCGTGACAATATCAACAATCGATGTACTGCTGTCTGCAATACCCTGAACGTTGGTATTCACTTCATCGCTCACTGTACTTTGTTGAGTCGCTGCAGTTGCAATGTGCGTGTTCATCTCATTCATGCGTGAAATTGCATTGAGAATTTCAGCCAGAGATTCGCTTGCTCGCCCAGCAGATTGAATGGTCTCTTCACTGCTGTTTTGGCTACCACGCATCACTTCTACAGCTTGCCCTGCACCAGACTGAAGCTTTTCAATCATAGCTTGGATTTCACCCGTACTTTGCTGCGTACGACTTGCAAGAGAGCGTACCTCGTCAGCAACCACAGCAAAACCACGACCTTGCTCACCCGCTCGCGCCGCTTCAATCGCCGCATTCAGTGCAAGTAAGTTAGTCTGTTCTGCAATGCCGCGAATTACATCTAGTACAGAGGCAATATCGCTCACATCATTATCTAGCGTATTGATCACATGGCTTGCGCTTTCGATCTCTCCAGCCAAGTCACGAATCGAGCCGACCGTTTGCTCCAAAATCACATTGGTATTAGAAAGCTCATCATTCGCGGTTTGGCTTGCAACTGCTGCTTCATTTGCACTCTCGCTCACATTGCGGCTAGTCACTTGCATTTCATGCACTGCTGCAGCAACTGCTTCGCTATCGCGCTGTTGAGATACTGTCGAATCTGCAATCGTCTCAGTGAGCGAGCTTAAGTTTGCCATCTCTTGACGAAGCGTGTTTGAGCTATCAATCACCTGTGACACGGTCGCTTGGATTTTAGAAACAAACTCGTTAAATGCCTTGGCCAGCTGACCAATTTCATCTTGCGTATTAATTTGGATTCGTTGGCTAAGATCACCATCACCCGAAGCGATTTGCGCCATTGCGTCTTTGATGTCGTTTAATGGTTTAAGTACTGTGCGTAGCAGCAGGAACACCATGCCAAGCGCCGCTAAGATCACAACGATGATGCCCATTTCTAAAATCGATTCTGCTCGTGCAGTCGCCGCTGAAATGTCTGACTTCAACTCACCTTGCTTATCTTCGATAGCACTTTTCACGACATTGAGCTGGGCGCGAACATCAACAAATTGCTCCTCAAACGTGTTCTTGTGCTCATTGTAGTAGCTTAGCCATTGAGATTGAGGCTTGCTCAACATCACTTCGTAACTTTGTAGCCACTTTTGACCTAAAGTCACCAGTTTTTGCACATCAGCACCGTGTGATGCAGGCATCACTCCCGCACGTGATAGCTCAATCACTTTTTCCATACGCGGCAACGCTTTGTAAGCATTGTCTTTGTACTCGTGAATGTGATGATCAATATCTGCTTGTGTTTCTGCTAAGGCAATGCCTTGAACAGCAGAAGTCGCTTGGTAAAGATCGCGGTACGCATCTTCAATCGTGAACAGGTTGGGTACGATCTGTTCATTTAAGGTGTCGCTTAATTCAGATTGCTTGCTCGTTGTCATAACATTTAATACTGAGCTCACGGTGAACAATCCAATTATCAAAGATAGAGGAATCACTATCTTTTGTTTGATTGTAAAGTTTTGGAACATGAATAGATTCCCTTAATATATATGTACAATTCGTTCACTATCATATCAAACAAATGGACTATTCAACTGAGTAACTAGATCAACTTTATCTAATATTTTTTGTCTTTTTGATAACGGTTCTGTTTTCAACAATTAATTGATTTATAGGAAATTTTCTTTAATCGAGGCAAATCACAAGAATGATGAAAAATAAATGATTCACGACGTAAAAAATGTAACAAAATAGTACTTAAGTTGATTTCAACGTAGCCTGATTTTATTCATATTTTCCTTAGAATCACACCAAACAGTGAATGACGTTAGGCAGATGATCTATTTATGTTTAAAGCTTACAGCAACAAATAAATTGAGATAGACGGATATAAATAGGCTTTTCGAGAAGAATAAGGAAAGGAAGGAGAAAAATACGAATTGATAAAACGAAAAAGCCCCAGCATTTCTGCTAGGGCTTAGAATGTGGCGGTGAGTGAGAACGTCAAACGACCACAATAAGATTATGAATTTAAAGGAAAATGTAGCAATTTTCAAATTATTTTCTACGCCATTTTATACAATTTCAATTCTGTTATGACGTTCACATTTATCGATAAATACCCTATCGAGACCACCATTTCCCCTGCTTTTACGTTCGACTTATGACCGGACTCATAGGACAGTTTGCAAGTGCTAATTGTAACTATAAGATATTTGTTCCGTAGAATTCTTTATCCCTTGGTTTTACCTTTTGAGGCTCAGGTTCTTGCGATTCCGCCAGCGTTTTCAAACGACCAACTTCCTCATTAATACTCTGAGTAAACGCGTCGAGCTTGATGCTGATTTTTAGCAATTCAATGTAAGTCTTTTTGTTGTTCATATTAGATCCCTTTATGGTTTGTTATCAAATATCTCCCTCCCAGTGAAGGTGACAACTGTATTAGGACCAAACCACTGAACAAGCAAACGTGTAACGCTTTATTTTGGCTTTGACATGGTTTTGGGTCGAGCTAGTTGGTGTCATTAGCAAAACCTACTCTGACTCATCAGTGCCCCACGGCAATCATTTTCTATCAAAAGTAAACTGTCAAATAGGTTGTGTCTCGGCCTTTAACCCAAATGCATTCACCAACCCTCGCATTTTATTTTAATAATTTATACATACAAAACAGATATTTAGTATGAAGTTACATTTTTAATGTAATTTAAATTTGCATTATATTGAAAATGTAACCTATCATAAGATTACATTCTTAATGTAACCATTCATTAGAGGTTAGCATGGCTTTCAAAATACACGTTAATGAAATCACCGAGAACCCAGCATTCAAAGAAGAAGACATCGCCCAAATGGCATTCTATGTGAAGAAGACGCTGCATCGCTATCTTGAGGTAGTCAATAATGGCTACCTGCATGCAGAGTCTTTATTCAAAGACCCAGAAAGCGGCTCAGATATGGATGTGGCACCATTTCAGCCTGAAAATACCAAACACATTCAATATGCTGACTGCTCACTCCATTCAAGACTTCTACAAATGTATGAATTCTGTTTTATTGCAGAGGACAAAAAGAGCTACTTGGAGAAGTCAACCATTCCGCAAGGAGTACTTGGCGGACTAAATGACTTTATTGCAGACACAATACCAGCATGCCTGTGCTATCAATCCCTTCTCCAAAACGGGATCATGGAAGATTACTATGATGACAATAAAATCCACCGCCTGCTGATCGCGTTCTTTGCGAACTTAAAGCTTATTTATGGCTCAATAGATTACGGCATAAATGGTCATTTTCCTGAAACGTTTTTTCATTGTGAACACGTAGAAAGCTTAGGGCTCGATACTGAATTATTTAGCTTTCGTGAACTAACGCTATTGAGCGGCTACCAGACCGAGCGTGCAGTCAGAAACCTCGCCTCGCCTTCAACCCCAGAGCATCGAAAACTTGCCGTCGTAAAGAAAGAAAAAGGCCGGTCAACGTTCGTAACGCGTGAAGAAACAATTCGTTGGCTAAACAGCTTAAACCGCAAGTAATCCTGATTATGACAGGAACGACTTATGGCTAATCCAAAACAACAAACGTCTGGCAAACAAGTCTCAAAAGACGCCGCACTTATCTTAAGAGCCCTAGGACTAAAATAGGAGAACCAAGATGCGTACAACTAATCACGGCAGCATCAGAGCGAATCAGCGAGGTTTTAGTGAAGATGAACTTAATGTTTTGTCTTCCATAGGCCAGGATTTCTATCAAACAGGAGGTACAGCTCTTTGCACTATCCCGAAGAGAGAAAAAAGCCGGTGGTTGAACGCACTCAAGGAAGTCCTGAACTACTTGAGGAGCTCAGACGAAATTCCGCATGGAATTAAGAAACGCAAACAGAAAGCAATTAGACACTTAATCGATAAGCTCAGCGCAAAGCATCCACCTTATCTAATCATCTGCGAAGAAGGTAATTCAATGATTACATGCGGCTACCACTTTAGCGGCAAAATTAAACGAAACTAAGTAGGACATTATGAAAAATCAATTTGAAACATACAAACCGTACTTATTGAATTACAACCAAAATTCCCCCTTCACACCTGAATTGAAAATGATGAGTGACGGACCGTTCGAGGTTTACTACTCTCCCTTTGATGCCGTAAACCCAAGAGCCAAGATATGCATCGTTGGGATATCCCCTGGCAAAACGCAAGCTGATAATGCGAATGCTTGTGAGTGCGAATGGCTAAATAGCGGAGCATCCACATCAACGATCCTAGAGAATGCCAAAAATACCGCTAGCTTTTCAGGCGCACTGCGTAACAATCTGGTGGCACTTTTAGACTACATTGGACTGAGCAAGTACTGGGGATTAACATCCGCAAGCCAGTTATTTACAACAGACCAGCATTTGCTGCATAGCACATCCGTATTTCGCTACCCAGTACTGGTGAATGGCGAGCCTATCAGCTCAGCGCAACAAGGGCTTAAACAGGCAACCTTAAAATTCATGGTCGACACTTATCTGACGAGTGAATGCCAGATCTTATCCTTGTAGTGGTCAACTAAATTTGGCCACGGTTTTAGAGTTTTCCCAATACAGTCGTTCTGATTCATTGGGTGTCAGACCACCATTATATTGATGTGGCCTGAGTTGGCTGTA
>NZ_JAPEID010000036.1:0-49702 GCF_028823755.1 Vibrio sp. VP6 | reverse complement strand
AAGGTTTTGAAACCAGGGTAACAGGTAACTAGGTTATTGATCTTTTCAGCAGTCATAACCATGACCAATGCAGAAGCAATAATTGCAGCAACCATAAGTGGTACTTCACTTGTTCAGCCGACTGCTGTGATGACAATATTTCAGATAAAAGTGAAATTGGTAGGAATTCACAATTGAACAGTTACCCACAAGCCCATTGCGAATTTTATCTACATAACATCAACTATTAAGAATAGTAATTGGATTGTAATTAAAAGAAAAAGCGCCTTTCGGCACTTTCTATACATCCCTTACCCAAACGTCTTTGACGTCTTTTTTAAGAAGGTCAATCACACTTTGGTGAATGAAAATGAAGCCAAAGTCTTCTTCTAGCTTAAATATTAATCGTTCTTCTAAAGGAACATTATCTAGTTTAGAGAAGTCAAACTCTGTTGACTCGATGTCTAACCAGTTCAACTTACCGTATTGTTTTTCTTTATCCGTCAATTTATAAGTTTGATGGATGTAAGGCATACGATAATCTTCGTAAACTTTAATTTCATCATCAGATGGCTGGCTTGGAGAACAATCCACGCGAGCGTCTAACCACTCTACTCCGTGTACAACCAGTTTCTCTACTTCTGATGCAATATCACTGATGATAAATAGCTTTGGAGAAAAGGTCATTTCCAAAAGCAAATCTGGCTCTACTGGCACAATTGGCTTGGGGCTTTGCTGGAATGGGAAGTCACTCAAAGATTGTTTAGATAAAACTATGTAGTTAGTCATTATTCTATTTACCTACTTACACTAGACTCGGGGCGTCTCTTCGGATGTATCAAATGAAAAGGCAACGATACTAGTACTTATTTTACCCTCCTCATCTAAACGGACAAGCGCTTCAAACAACTCGATTGAGAAGAACGTTTTTGTCATTCCGACAGGTTTAAAAACGTGCCTCTTGCTATCCGGAAGTTCCTTAATCTTTTCATCAGATAAGTAAAAACGGGTAGTTACGTCAGTCACTTTTATGCTTTTATCATAATCAACGACATCTACTAAGTTATCTACTGCTATTATGTAGCGCTCAGTTAACACTCCGTCTCCGGAACAGGTTAATTTTGCGGGATAAACTTCAACACCGTATGGATCGAAACTCATAATTAGTTCAGCAATGGGCTTACTGACATTAAAAGCTCCACCTCTGATTAAATCTAATGCTTCAATTTCATAGATATCATCATCTTTCCACACAATCTCACTTTTACAAGAAGTGGGAGTGAAATCATTATCATCATAGAAAGATGACCGACTATCAACGGAAGTAAATAATGATTCACCCTCGTTAAAGTTCTCATTTATGTATGCTATTTGCATTTTAAACGTGGAAAGCTCCAAATTTTATAACATAAACCAGGTTAAGAACAATCGTAAGTACAAATAATTATATTATAGAAAAAACAATCTGGTTTAAAACAACGGATTGATATAACACTCTCAGTTAATTTCAGAGCGTCAACATGACGTATTTTCCCTTTGACATAATCATTTATAAAGACACTTAGCCCGTATGTTTGGGATATATATATCCGGTTCAACTTTAACAAGTCGGAGTTTATAATTATCCAAGCTAGCTAGGTCATCAACTTTAAGCTCTGTATAATTTATGACATTTCCCATTCAACAGACCAATCGGAAACCTTTTGATGCTTTGAATATGAAAAACTCTTAACAGAGTTGATTTTTTTCTATAATTGATTTATGAAAAAAACAACGATAGCCCCATAAGAGGGCTTAAATACCAACCTTTCCTCGATGGGTATTTCTGATAATAGATCAAAGTTAACCCCCTTAACTTCATCCTCTATATCAATAATATTATAACAATGAAGATAAACAAACTCTTTATCTTTAATCTTAGCTGGAACAAGTGAATTTTTGTATAGTGTTAATTCTGATAACACTTCAAGAAAATCCAGGTCAAATAATATCTCCGTGTTGACAGAAACATCAAATGGAGCATCTATAGCGCTAAAACTCTCTAAGCTAATACATTCAAAGTTAACATGCATGGATGTAGATATCGCTTTATCCATTAACAAACTAAATCCACGTTCATCTTCCATGTTTACTACAAAATTCACCTTTGAGTAGTCATTTGATAACACATAATATTCTTCACTAATTGGCATCACATCATGCTTCTTAAACAAATAATAAAAAGAAGGCTAAGCGTTCAGCTTGCGTCTCCTCTTACAAAATACTCAACACATTACATAAATTGAAGCTATGTGCTCAAAAAAAAGCGCCTTTCGGCGCTGAATTTGGAAGTGGCAAAATCAATCTGCCCAACGAACCCAGATATCTTGCATATTGGCATTGAGCATGGCATCAACAACACTATCATGCACGAACATAAATGAGGGGTCTTGATCGAGTTTAAATATCAATCGCTGCTGAAGGGGTATAGCATGGAACTTACTTTCATCCAATACAGGGGATACGACAGCACCAATAGAGGGAGTTTCGCAATTCCACACAGTAGCCTCATTATCTAATACGTCATAGCGGTTAAATACGTGGAAGAGTACATAATCAACATCGTCAATTATCTCGTGTTCTTCTTCATCACCTATGTCAATCTGCACTTCTGCATCTAGGTGAGGTCGGTACGGGTTCTTAATTCGCTCTATCCCCAAAGGTTCCATGTCAGAGAGAATATCAGCGTATTTCTCTGCAAAAAATAAACGTGGACATTGACAGAAATCTACCACTAAGTCTGGTTGAGTCTCCATCATTCTCTCTTTATTTGCCTGTATAAGGCGATTATTTTCTTGGTAGTATTTACTACGATGAAAAATCTCATAGCCATGCATCGTTGATTTATCCATTAAATTTTCATTCCAAAACCAATGTCCCATTCCAATACTGGAACTAAGTGAAGTCCACTTGCATTCAATGCGATTAGAGATTCGGCAATTGTTTTGTGGACTAAACAATCCATCATGCCCCGTATTTTAAAAATATAACGTTTTTCTAACGGGATTTTTGAGAGTTTTTCGAAGTCAAGTCGACAGTTTCTTGGGTTTCCAACCTCACCATCATCCAAACGCTCAATATATAGGCCGTTATCAAAATCGTAAGCATCAATATCGTTATCAACAACTAAGACTGAATAAGAGTGATCGCTATCATCATTGTGGGTATATATAGCTGGGAGCAATTGAACTTTATAAAGGTCAAAGTAGTTGAGGACTTGTGTTATTCTACCTGAAAGTACAGGATCACTCGGGGCAGCCATAGCTTCGATTAATGGAACTTTCTCTTGGGCTTCAGCTGCTGACTCTATCCGGATTGGCATTTTAAGTGACATAGGTTCTTGGAAAATCAAATAGTGGCTTTTACTACAAGAAACATAAGGAGAAGGTACTTTACCAGCCCCACACACAAGTACATAATACTCTTCATTAATATCTGAAATCATTATTTTCCAATCTCTAAGTCATAGTTTTCAATTTGTCGCTTAGTGTTTATATTAATAATCGGGTGTATTTTTTTGCAATTTGAACTACAGCCCACGTAAGGTTCTACTTTAGGATCATAGTTTTTTCCATCACGAGTAATAAACCAGATAAAGTCAGCAATATTATCAAAAATATTTTTGCTTGATTCATTGAACTTCATAATCAACGAAGAGTTTGTTGTCTTGGAACAACTACCTTCTTTTGTTCGTTTCTTGATATCTGAGCTTAACTTGTCATGAACAAGCTTTACACATTCGTTCGTGTAGTTAAATTCATTACGATCGTGACCGCCTGCATGTCGAGGTTTCCTCAAAAAACACGCTGTTTCTTTCTTATTAGGAAGGCCAACACCATTTTTCCAAAAGTCGATGTTGTAAGCGCACGTCTGAGCAATTCGTCTAAGAAACATCATTTTTTCTTTAGTTTGCTTACTCTTTGCATTTTTTAGTTTGAATGCATTTTTAGGAATAAGATGGTGAGCCTGCACTGCTCCCGCCCCGTGCCACCAAGGGTGCTCTGTCTTGTCTCGCCAACCATTTCGTATTTCGAATTCTTTCCATAATTTTTGAGAGGAACCATCGTCCATAACTGCTTTGCTGATACTACCGACTTTCGCCCCTTCGCACTCTTTCTTCCCTTTTCCAATCTTTTTATTACACAACGGACACGTATCAGTCTTCTTTTTCGTCTTATTACGAGTCTTAATTACCTCAGCTTTGCCTCCTCCTTGAGCCGTCCCTGCAGAAATGCTAAAGGAAGTCCCTGATGTAACTAAAGGTGCCTCAGGCAGGATCATCTTGAGCCTATCATCAAAATCGCTTAAGACTTTAGATATTGGTCCGTCAGCTTTCTTAAAAAAGTCATCTAGCTGTTCCACACACCTTTTATAGGCGTCAGCAACAACAGTATACCCTCTTTTACGGCTCTCTTGCTCAAGTGTATCCATTAACGTTTTTACTTGTTTAGTAATATCATCTAGTTGACCATATATATCATTTTTGATGACGGACATATCAAGGCTTTGCATCCATTTGACCACATCACCTTTTGCTCCGGCTCTAAGGAAAGCAGCAATCATATCTAAATCAGCGGCTTTGCCCAAGATTTTAAGTTCCTTAAATAACCCTTTTATCAAGCTACCTGCGGTGGGAATAAAGCCAACTAGAGTGATAACGAGATCTGTGTACTTTTCTTTATCTTCTCTTATGTCGTCTGCATTATAAAAAGCATAAAGGTTGGCACTAATGTCTCGACCGTCCCCAATTTGATCGATGAATGGTATAGCTGTAACAGCACTATCAAAAGCAATTTGGCCAGCAGATCGATCTTGATTGAAGTCCCCCATGATCGCTCCCCAAGCCCATTGACTATAATCACTCGGCATTTCAACAGCATCCCAATATTCAACCAAGCCACGTCCAGCAAACTCTACTAAGTCCAAAGGCCCCGGCAGTTCAAGATAATCCTTGTTTGGTTGCGGCTTTTGGATTGGCTCTATATCTCTCTTATCCTCACCCAGGAATAAACTGATAGAACCTGCTGGTAAGCCCGTAATCGTCCCCTTACCTTTGTCGCTTAAAGTGCCAACATGTTCTGTACCAGTACTGTCAATAATCTTGAAATCGGCTTTGTATACTGGGTCTCCATCTGGGTATCGATAATCAATGTCTATGGTAAATGTTCCATCATCTGCTTCCGTAACAGAAACCGATGGGTTTTGTGCGCCACCCAAACACATAGTGTTGGCTTTGTTCATGGTCATTTGATCGGACAGGCGACATACACCCTTGCCTTCAAACTTAACCGTTGGTGAGGCTGAGATGAATTTTGCTTCGGCTTCTATGGTGCCGGATGCGACACCTTTTTTATCACCGCCCGCATCACCGGTACTCTTTGAGAAGGTACTGCCTTTGACCGCGACACTGCTGCCGCCATCCATAGAGATAGTCGTAGTGCCACCAGCAAGGTCTGCTGATTTAGCATTATTGCCATAAGGGATAGGAACGATCGGCTTGCCGACCTTCGGAAAAAACACTTAAGAAGGTGTGTTTACATGATTTATAGATTAAATCTAGTATTAAATGAAAAAGGTTTATTATATTTGACTTGTCCGGAAAATAGCTCATAAGCTCAACTGTCTATGCATCACCGTTATTGGTTTAAAGCTAATTAATGCATTAACTAGAGCTTCAGATAAATACAACCCACCCTCATCATTCGATAATATTTCATGTTATTTACCCATCTGAGTTTTGTATCTCTCGATGATGAGGAAAACCAATATTGCTCTTTGCTACAGAAGTACATCTACTTTGTCAGATAAACCAATGTTCAGAGCAGCAAAAAAACTATAAATCGCCAAAGTCATCATCACTAAACATTGCAGCAGGTCCCCACTGGTCAACCCTAATGAAACCAACCCCAGTAAGATTTGCCGCTTTTAGAGCATCAACCACTGTTTCATGGAACAAAAACTTAGGATCTTCATCTAAGGTAAATACCAAACGCTCTTCAAACGGGATTTTGTCTAAAACCGTTTCATCTAGCGATAGGGATTCTAAGAAAAAGTCATTTTTCACATATGTCCCATCAATGACTGAACGCCCTTGATGTATAGCTCTATAGTTATTCCAAATATGCATCATGAAGTAACTCGACCAGACTTTGTCGCCGTTAGTCACTTCTGTTGGATAAAAATCGACCCTCGGTAGCTCAAATGGTAACAATACTTGTCTAAATTTTTCCGATACCATTTGCTCTGCAATTTCATGATAATCGCAAGGGGAGAAGCTCTTTTTGTTCCCCTCACACACTTCCACCTTGCCAAGACCTTTTACTTCCCGCTTTAACGAACGTGTAGCCATCAGGTGCTCAAGCCCTTCATCAGAATCTTCAGCCTGCCCAAGCATATGAAAACCTGCATGACCAGACTCACACAGTAAATAATATTGCTTATCGTATTTCATCTATTTTCCCAAACGTAATGTACCGTTAAATCGTCCTAAACCGAAGCCATGCTCTCGAGTTTCACAGAATGTAGCTCGTTGTAGTCCTTGACGCTTCTGCTTAATTGTTGAAACATTGCTACAACCGGGGCCCCCTTGTCGATAATCGCGTCCATCGTAAGCAATCGTCCAAGTAAAATCTTGGATAAATCCAAGTATTTTTTTGCTGTGTTTCTTCATTTCTCGCTCAAACATCATGTTAACCTTTTCCTGACTATCTGCATAAGCACATAGTAGACCTCTTTCAATTTGACGCTTTAGCTTAAGGACCTGACTTTTTGCTGCTTTAGGATAACGTAAATCATTGCCCTGAATTTTATTGTTCTTGAATAACTTTCTGTTAAAGCTCTTTATATTTTCATGACGAGCATTATTTTCATGGCTTTCAAGTATACTTAGAGCTCTTTTGTTTTCATTGAGTGCCATACCTTGAGCGTGATTTCCCTGATGTCGCTGAACTCCCAACTCACAAGCTAGCTCCATTATTCCAGGAAGAGCCACTAAATTATGTATTTGGTTGATATCATAAGAAAAATTATCAAATAGCTTTTTGAACGTTTTGTCGCTTACTGCTTCTAGCGGGATAACATGGTGAACTTCTAACGAGCCTGTTCCTACATACCAATCATGTCCCTCGGGATAGGATTTACCTTTGCTCCGATAAGCCTTTTCCATCGCATCCAAATATCCACCTTTTTTATTCTGACCTTTCCCTTTTTTCAACCTTTTTCGGTTTTTGCATTTAGAGTCTCTACAAATCGGGCAGATTTTATCTAGCTCTGTTTCATCGTCTTTGGGTTTTTCTTTGTGGTTATTTTTCGAATGCTTCTTACCTGCAACCACATCATTCAGAACTTTTACTAAACGCTCTATGACTTTCCCAGACGATCTCGCTGTCGTTGCACCTGTCAATAAGACAGCCATTGCGGGGCCACCGACACCGCCAGCAGCAGTACCGGCCGCAGTACCGCCTATGACTATTGCTCCATCAATTCCCTTTTGAGTCGCTAGGGATAGACTATATTTCACCGCTTCATCTGCTGGTAGCGCTTCCAAATAGAGCTGAGGAATAGTTAGCAGATATTCTCTAATTTCCTGATCAGAAATGATAAGAAGTAACCGCTCCATTGCTTCAGTCGCCTCTTGTAAGTACAGAGCCCCTCGATCAACCCTTTTCAACGCTTCTTCTAGCTCATCGATATCACCGGTCGTAATGGCATAAATTAATACGCTGAGGTCAATATCTAGAGCATCTAGGTAATCGCCAATCTCTCCAAAGTCAGGCACATAGTTTGTTACACCATCTCCCACCCCTTCGATTGATGACTTAGCCATTTCCCAAAGGTATTCTGTCGTCGACGCACTGTCTAACTCGGCTTTTCTCGCTCGAAGTTCGTTTAATTCTTCTTCAGTTTGCGCCTTTAGCTCTTCAAGTAACTCTTTCTGAGGGCTTGGTTGGGTAGCGTTGTAAGCAATGGTTTCTTTTACAAGATAATCGGCATACTTTTTGATTTCCTCTTTTAGCACGTCTAACTGCGCCGGACGATCCGCTTCGGCTTTGGCTGCTTTATCTGGGTCACCGAACTCAATTTTCGGCACTTCGTGCTGAGGAACCCCATAAACACTTGCTACCCCTTTACCATTAAGTAGGCCTTCAAAGACCTCACCACTACTATAAGTGAGTCTATAAGGTACATTCGATACTGGTGTTTTTTCTTTGTCGTTGTAACATAACTCCAGTGCAAAAGGTACTGGTAGTGTTCTTTCTGCGTGTACAACATCGGATACTTTTTCGGATTGAGTCGTTTGCCCATTAGAAAAGTTATTCACGACTTTTGGCTTTGCACCGTTAGAAATCAGTTTTGAACTTTTCTCTTGCAGCTTCTCCATGCCTGAAGCGGTGATATCTGGTAGTTTTGCTTTTACTTCGTTGGCACTTTTTGCTTGAACCTGCAACGTATCGTAAGCAACTTGATACCCTTTCATCGAAGCGTATTTTGACAGAGCATCAAATCGTTGAGCAACTTTGCTCAGTATGGTGTCAAGCTGCCCAGAGACTAACTTTGTCCAGTCATTCCAGTTTAATTCTTTTAAATACTTCTCTGAATCACCGTAACCTTGCTGCCTCAACAGAGCCAGTATATTGTTATGCGATTCATCTTCGTGTATGGAATGTAATAAGTTAAGCGTTACACCGTTTTTATCAATGATTGGTGCGACTTGAGCTATCAATTCGTTTGCTACTACAGAATAATCATCGTTTGTGCCAAATAGTAGCGCGATATTTTGCGAGATATCATTCGCTTCTTTCTCTGTTAACTCATACTCAAAATGCGCTCTTACTTCCGTTGCTAACATTGAGATAAAGTCTTTATCTGAACCTAAGTTTTCGTCAAAAACACCCCAAGTACTACGGACGCTGTCGACACTTCTAGGCTCCCAAAACGGGAGTTTTTCTTTTGCACAATGGGCAAAGAGCTCGTCATCGCTCCACTCATATTTATGTCCATTTAAGCCACGAGATGTTTTAGCTTCATATTTTCTTGAATCTTCCTCGTAGACGACATAGCATTCACCTGGGGGTAAAGAGGACACACTACTGCGCCCATTAGAATCAAGTACTCCACTCCCTATTTCAGCATTATTCCCGTCAAAAACCTTAAACTTCGCATTAGCAAGAGGTTCTCCATCAGGATAGCGGCACTCTATATCCAGCGTGTACGTCCCTTCCTGCTCTTCCGTCACAGAGACCGATGGGTTTTGTGCGCCGCCCAAACACATAGTGTTGGCTTTGTTCATGGTCATTTGATCAGACAGGCGACATACGCCCTTGCCTTCAAACTTAACCGTTGGTGAGGCTGAAATGAATTTTGCTTCGGCTTCTATCGTGCCGGATGCGACGCCTTTTTTATCGCCGCCCGCATCACCGGTACTTTTTGAAAACGTACTGCCTTTAATTGCGACACTGTTGCCACCATCCATAGAGATAGTCGTAGTGCCACCAGCAAGATCTGCTGATTTGGCATTGTTGCCATAAGGGATAGGAACGATCGGCTTGCCGACCTTCGTTAAACAAACATCTGGGAGCGTTGCATTCGCTTCACCACCTGAGCCTTTATGAACTATCGAAAGTCCATTTGCACCAACTGTTACGCCCATAACCAATCCATTTGAATTTTGTTGATTGAATAATAAAAGAGATCGCATATTGCAATCCCTCTAAATGACTAGTGAATT
Source organism: Vibrio sp. VP6 (assembly GCF_028823755.1). NCBI lineage: Bacteria > Pseudomonadati > Pseudomonadota > Gammaproteobacteria > Vibrionales > Vibrionaceae > Vibrio > Vibrio sp. VP6. Next base: position 39,957 of record NZ_JAPEID010000036.1, on the reverse strand, counting down.
TCACTAAATCGCTAGTGACATTCACAATAAACCTTAAAACCGGCAGAAGATCTCATTTCGAGATCTTCTGTTTATCGATACACTTCAAGTAATTGCTGAAACTTTAAATCTATGACGATGTAAGTCGCGGCATACATGATTGCGAAGGTAATCGCACTGATGCCTAAAATCAGTTTGGGTGAAATCACCCTTTTTAACGGCTTCTTAAGGTATTTGGCCTTAAGGTTAACGAGAGAGACTTTCTCTTGCTCTGCTAAGCGTTCATCACGTACTAAGCGATAAATTGTATTGCCGATTTCTGCTAGCTTTTCGTTACCGCGCTCTTCACGGCCGTATTTGCCCTGAAAGCCAAGTTGAAGCAACAAATACAGAAACTCGATAACGTGACGGTATTTGCGCGGGTCTGCTTTTAATCGCTCGAGAATAACGAAGAACTTATCACCGCCAGATGTTTCATTGTGGAACTCTGACAGCAAACTGTTCTGGCTCCAATGGCTGTTAGCGCCCCACTCTTGTCGGCAGACCGACTCATCAATCGCAGCACACAAACAGTAGCGGATGACCAAAATGGATGCGCGATCCAGTTCCATTTCATTGAGCTTACGCTCGCCTTTTCTTATCTCACGAGCTACTTGTTCACGAAACGGCATTGGGTCATCAAGCCAAGGAATCGAAGACATACAAGACAAACTGGCGATCAACCATGAGAACTGGTCGACCAACGGGTTGATGCCCATGTTTTCGATGTTTAGGTCTTGTACCGCGATATTACGAGACAAGTCAGGCGCTGGCATCACCTCCATCGGTTTGCCTGGCTCTGGTTGGAATAAGACTACAGTAACGTCAGTTTCTGCGTAACTCATAGACGAACTGCCCATAGTTGCAGCGACAAGTTAGCAAAGTCGCCGGCTACGTGAACCGCAATTGCAGCCGTGTTTTTCAGTGCTGCCCACTCTTCGCCAGTCTTATCCAGTTCGAAGTAGGTGTAACCTGCGTGGTAAGGCAATGCGCGAGGTACGACTGGCATTGGTTTAATCTCGATTCCCGGCAGTTGAAGGTTAATCAAGTCACGAATGTTATCGATAGAACCGATCTTCGTTTGGCTAACAAACTGAGTATGTAGAACATCCAAAGTAACATCAGCTTTAACCGCAAGAATAAAGGTTGTGGTATCGATGATCTTGCTGTCTGGAATCGCTGCCGTTCTAATACCGTAGTTTTGGTCTTTCAACGTCAGTGGAATTGCACGCTGCTCAGACATCACACTTAGTGTCATCTTCGCACTATCCAATGTACGCGATAGACAGCTGGTTAGGTCGCCATGGTTGTACTTGGTGAACTCGATTGGTCGACGAGATGCTGAACACAAAGTCGAAAGCTCACCTTCCGCTTGAAGAAGAATGCGATAAAACGATTCAGGATGAACCCCTTCTGCGCTCGCAAAGTGCCAGAATAGCGGCTCGTATCGGTTTAGAGCTTGCAGCAGCATGAAATCAGAAACTGAAGATACGCCTTGCTGGTCAACCACACCTAAGCGCTGAACGATGGATTCTGCACGGTGTTTCAGCATAGAGGCAAACTCGGTTGCGAACTTGTTTAGCACGGTAGAGGCATGAATATCGATACAAGTCGGGATAAAGCTTTCATCCAAGATAACACTGCCGTCTGGCTTCACTTCTGAGATCTTCAGAATTGGAATTGATGTGTAAGCACTCTTATCTTCATGGTCATACATCAAGCAGAAGTTAAGCTTACCGACTACGATATTTGCCATGTCTTCTGAATCATAACAAGCGTCAACCGCCTCTTGAGATTCCAGCGTGTAACGTGCGCCGTCTTTCTTGGTGCCGAATAGTTCAGAGCGCTCAGAAGGTAACGGACAACAAAGGTAAACCACTTTGTCAGCAATCGAAGGATCAACGTCTTTCACTTCTGGAAGTTCAGCCAGCAGCGGCAGCTCAAATGGTGTTCTGTCTTGAAGAATACCTTCAGCGCGAGTGATACCAATTTTGCCCAACGCCAGTAGTTGCGAGTTAATCTCTAAGCGCTTAATGCCCCAATGCAAAGGTGATGCATTTGCGCTCAGCATGCTCGACAGTTTACTTTGTGAACGATCGAGTTGCTGAAAGTGCTGCGGCTTCATGAACATTCCATCTTGCCAAACAACTGGATTGTATAAAGACATGCTTTTATTCCTTAAAAATAAACTTGTTCAATGCCGCGAGTGTTGTCAGAAATTAACTCACTGCCTTCTAACTTGAGTTTTATGTAGTACTCGCTCTTCTCTTCAATCACTTCGACTTTACGCCAAGAAGAACCGTCAATATCGCGAAACGCGACTGAGAATCCAACCGCACGGGTTGCTGGGTCGAGTTCCAAAAATTCGTGGATCTTTTCACCAGGCTGCATTTGGTATTCATAACGTTTGATGTATTCATCACCCAGTGATGCTTTATCGTTCTCAAACAATGCGAAGAAGTCTAAGCTACGAAACAACACTGGTGACGTCAGTTCGTGAACTCGCAAAATAACCGGAGAGGATTGTCGAAACAACACTGGTGACGTCAGTTCGTGAACTCGCAAAATAACCGGAGAGGATTGTCCGCCTTCACGAACATTTAGAACCGAAGACGCCTCAATCACCAACTCAATCGAGGACGTTTCAGGCGTGATGCCTGTTGATTCTTTAAATTGATCCCACATGGCACAACCGGATAGCAAGGCGCATCCGAGCAATATTGCAATACTACGCATGGCTTCCCTTAATCGCTTTGGTGTAGTTTTTCTTGATCAAACCTTTCAATGACGTCTCATTCATTTGACGACGGTTATTGGCGTAGAACTCAAGATACTCACCCCATAACTTTGATTTGGTGGTGAACATGGATTTACTTGCAACGTCGTTTGCAAACGTGACAGGGTCATTCGTCTCTGATTGTTCAATTAGCAACTCATTGAGTGCCTTGTTAAAAATAATTTGATGATCGTTGAGCTCATCCAACATTTGCTCCACCAATTCATTCGGAGACAGCAAGTTCTGACTATTTAGCGTTAACATCAGTTCCGCTAAGTTTGAATCCGCTTCGCTTAAACCTTGTTCACCTTTAAGTGACTCAACTTCATGCAAGTCTTTTTGCAAGTTATCGATACACAAACGAAGACATGCCCCCATTTGTTTAAACAGCAGAGCTTCGTTACTGATCAGATCAGGGTTACTAATACCCAAGCCTTCATAAAACGCTTTACCGATATCTGAAGAATGAGCCGCACTCTCCGTCGCTAGAGACTCGTTGCTTACAAAACCTTGTTGGGCCTCTTTCGCTTTCGTTTCTGGCTGAGTAGGTTGTGCTGATGGAACAAAGGCTTGTGTTACCTCTTCCCATTTCGGGCTAACAGGCTCTGCTCTTTGAGTAACATTTGACGTCGCGTGACTAAGTGGCGCTTCATATTGAGGCTGTTGAGGTTGGTTAACGTCTGGTTGAACCACACTAGCCTGAGGCGAAACGGGCTTCGTGTGCGCAAAATCTTCTGGAATGAACGCGGCTTGCTTAGCTTGCTCTGTCGCTGGTTCAACAGATTCTTGACTCGTGGCAACGCCTCCCAGCCAATCTTCAGGGATTAAATTTGGAATATCGAATTCAGAATGGATACTGAAACTGTCATCAACGACTTGTCGCGTATTTTCGATTGTCTTAGCCGGTGCAGGCTCAGGCTTTTCAACATCGCGGATAAGATAGTCGTCTTCACGCTGCATCGAAAACTTTAGATGCGCAATAGGATCGTCAGTATTAACACCGTCTTGCTTGGTCTCCATGAATAAGTCTTCTAATGCACCGACTTTTTCTTCCTCTTCTACGACCGCCTCACCGAGATTGACGAGTGGATCATTCGATACTCTTTCTGGGGCAATATCGGCGGCAATATCTTGAACAGCGGATATATGCTCTAATGCAACGCCAATCTCGTACTGCCCTAATGAAACAACGTCACCGTCAACAATAGATATCGGTTGATTCTTTAGAATCTTATTACCATTAACCATAGTGCCATTTGTCGACACATCGCTAATGTAGAAAGTGTCACCGTATACACTTATCAAACAGTGTGTACCAGAGATAAAACGGTTATGGTCCGTTAAAGACAGAGTGCAGCTAGGCGCTCGTCCAACTGAGCCACCACCTTCTGGCATTTCAATATGCTTTGCGCCCGTATATTCCTCTGGGCATTTAGAAATAAATAGGACTAGCTGATGTGTTTGCATTGCTAAACCTTAAAAGAGTAGAGAAACAGAAAGCTCAACTCCACCAATTCCGTCATTAACGACTGGAAGAATATAGGAAGCCTGGGGAATAATTTGAATGTGCGCATCAGGGTTACTGCCTAATTTGATGGCCGTACCAAATGTAACGACTGCACCCAACTCAAACTGATCTGTATCTTCGACACTTTCGTAACGGTAACCATCTTGGTCTACTTTCCAACGGTTTGAATACTGCGAGTAACCAAACGATAAGCCAGCACCGACATAAGGAGTAAATATGCTCCACGAGCTCAGAGCATATTGAGGAACAACACGAAACTCGTAATTTGTAACTTCTTGATAAAGGCCGTTTGAAGGAGCATTGACATCTTCCGCGAGATAATTCAACCCAAGCCACCAGCGCCAACGGTTGTTATTTTCATCGATTGGGCGGGTATGAACAAGACCGTATCGTAAAGCATCTACGTCACCACTAGAGCCTTCGTCATAGTCAATACTTTCTACAGTGATCATATTGACTGAAGCACCATATCGCTCCCCTTTTGCCACCGCAAAAGTAGAAAAAAAACACATGGCATAAATGAGTCCAACTTGACTAGATTTTGACATTGATTTCCCCAATAAAATCTATTTTTTATTATTTGGAGGAAGGACGATATCAATTACACTCTCTTTTTCAAGATATAAAATAAAGCGACCACAACAAAGCACACTTTAACTACCAAAATAGGCATTTCAACCATAAACAGGCGCATTATAGAACCTTGATAAATAGCCGCATTATTCTAGAAAATTGAATAAGCCAAGACCGTATATCAGCAATTGATAATAAAAAAACACCTAATATTAAGTTCATTAAAATGTTCATTTACATCATAAAAAACTAACAAAGTGAATGAAAAATAGGACTTTTCCTACACACAAATTAGCCAATTGATATTAATATTAGGAACAAAGATCACACAAAATGGATTTTAATTAGATTTATCGGCTTTTTATTGTCTAAAAATCTTTTTTTATCTATAAAATCAGAAAAAATGCATTGCATGTCATTTGGCATAGCAAGCGAATACAATAAAAAAATCTATCTTTATTATTTTATTATCAACTCAGTTGGAACTTAACATTATGTTTTTCAGTGACTTCACAAGAAGACCGATCGATGAAAGTAATCCAAGCGGTACCAATCCAAATGGCTTAGACGACTTTGATGAAATAAAACGTCAAATAAATGGCTTGAACAAAGTAACAGGCCGTGTGTCATGGAAGACAGTTCAGACACTATCAAAAGAAATCCTTAGAACGAAAGGCAAAGACTTTCGCTGTAGCTGTTACTTTACTGTGGCAGCCATTAATAATGACGGACTAAAAGGCCTAGTTGAGGGCTTAAATTCTGTGCTCGACTTGTGTGTTGTTTATTGGTTCTCCGCCTATCCTGAGTACACAAAAGCTAATGCCCGTATTAGTGCGATTGAATGGATGGTTGAGTACACTGAAAAACGAATGAAGAAACACCGAGTCCTGCCGGAAGAACTCCCCCTAATTGAAGCGGCTCATCAGCTTTGTCTACGTATCGAAGAGGAACTTCGCCTTCACTATGGTATTAAGGCACCTTCTTTTGGACGTATTCGTCGTCCCCTAAATCAGTGGATTGAAGAGATTAAAGAAGAAAAGGCGAAACAAGAGAAAACCTCACAAACAAAACCTGCGGCAAATCCTCCTTCGGCAGGCATCCGAGTCGAAATAGCACCGCCTAATAGACCTGTTCAAAAGAAAGTAGAGCAGCCTAAAGTGGAAGAAGAGGCCAAATCAAGCCGATTCATTATCTATACAATGATCGGATTGCTGATCATAGCTTTTACGTCCCACTTCATATACAAACAGCATCAATACACAATGCTCAAGGAAAGAATTGGGTCAGCATCACTTACTGAATTAGTGACGATTGTTAACTCGCTCAGTGTCGAAAACAAAAATTACCAAGATGACTTGCGCTCTGTCACGGTTGAGCGTCTTCATACTTTGATGTCAGGTTGGACATTAGATCCAGTCAAAGTGAGCCAGGTCAATACCATTGAACAGTTAACGACTGACCTGACCAAGCTCTATCCAGACTCATCCTCTGCACAACAACTTCGCGATAATTTTTTAGGCCAACGTTCTTATTTTGAAGATGAATTTGAGGCTATATACAAACGTTTTGCATATGCCAGAACGGTCTTTGCCAACATTGCAAAACAAAGTGCAGACAAGGACGCTAAGAAAGCATATGAGTACAGCAATTCGCTATTTCCCCTTCTTGGGCGAATTGAATATGCAGAAAAGAACTCTCAGCGAAAGGAAATTGAACGATCACTTCTTTTGCTGAACGCTTACCTATATAAAATCAACCAGCTACAAGCTGCAGAAAAAGACAATAAATAAAAGTAAAGAAGTTACAGGCTTATGTTCAAACAAAAAATACTAAGAAATCCAGTCGTGGTTTCTACCATAGTGGCTTTGGTATTAGCCGCGATATTTGCAGCGGTATATTTATTCATACTTGAAGACGCAGATAAGCTTTATCTATGGGTTGGTTTAGGAGTTATTACTGGTTTTTATTTTACATTCCAGCTTTCCCTATGGCTTAAGAAAAAAAACAGCTCAAAAGTTCAACGTTTAGAGACGGAAGAAGAAGCTCTTTCAATGGTGATCCGCCCTCTTCTTTCTAATGCGGGCAAAAAGCCAATCTATCTGATGGTTGGTAATAAAGGGGCCGGTCGACGTCAGTTTTTGTTTAATTCCAGCGCAATTAAGCCGATGGACCGTTCTCGCACAGCAAAAAACGATTTCTTCGAATGGTATGAATCTGATGGTGCCGTTTATGTTAAGCCAGATCAACGCCTCATCTTCCAGGAAGTTTCAAGCAGTGATGCTTCTCTCTGGAATACTTTTATTGATGAGGTGATTCGTCATCGTCCGAGAAAACCGTTTTCAGGTTGCTTATTCTTTGTTGATTTCGAATTTATGATTGTATCTGAGCCAGAGCAGAAAGATTACACCATGACAGCGCTATTGCAGCGTTTGAACTCTATCACTGAGAAGACTTCGTCTGCACTACCTGTTTATTTGATGATGACGAAACTCGACAAACTAGATGGCTTTAAAGAATACGTTCACTCTAGTTCACTAAAAACACGTATTGAATTTCTGTCCATTCCATTGAAGGAAGCGAAAGGTGTACTTACCGAATACTACCTAGATAGCTTCCATAATCTGGTAAAAGTGCTAGAAAGCAACGCTTTAGACGCATCGGCAAACTCAACAGATATCAGCGAAAAGCAAGCCATCCTTGCCTTCCCAAAACAGTTTGAACTCTGTCAACGTGAAATCAGCTACGTGCTTGAACGTCTTTGCGATACAAACAATGGCGTTTACTCGTTGGATATTCGCGAAATCTTCTTCTGTTCTTCTTTGCAAGGTGGACGCAAGTACAACTTGTTAGCCAAAAGCTGCAGTAATTACTTCAATTTACCAATTATCGCATCTGAGCACACGCAACTAACTGAAACACCGTACTTTTCTCGCTTCTTGCTTGACTCTCAAATCCTCCCAGAGAGTGACTTCGCAGGCGAGAACAAGACTTACCTACGCATGATTCAGCGTCAAAGCCATTTGGCAATGCTGGCATCCGTTGTCTTATTGGCAGGCGGTACTTATTTTTTTGTCACAACACTAGACAGTAACTTGCGTGTTATTAACCAATTGCTGAATATCGACGAAAAAGTTCAAACAGAACAAGAAGCAAGCTTCAACCAGTTATTGATGAGTGCTACTCGTGCAATCCAACCCTCATACAATGCTTGGTTAGAAGGATCACGAGCATTAGATGAAGAAGTAATACCGCTAAATATAAGCAGGTTAAACGAAAGTACAAAATTAGCGTATGAAGCATTGATTAAAGAGGTTGCTCAACAACTTATGCCTGTTATTGAGCAAGGCTACCGTTTTGAACTGACACACAACCAACATGATGTCACTGCAACGTTGCCGTTACTAAAAGGCTACTTGATGTTGAAGGATCCGACCAAGCGAGATATTCAGTTTTTACGACGCCAAACATTGCAAACACTGACAGACTTGAGCGATAAGCCGGATGTGGTAAATCAAGCTATGCGATACTTGGACGCCTACTTCCGCACTCAATTCTCACCTGTAGATATCAACATGGATGTCGTTCGAGCAACTCGTCGCTCATTGTTGGCAAATTCAAATGTGGATCTTGTTTACGCAGGCATTTTAAACCAAGCAGATGCTATCGATCTTGGCACACTCGATCTACAACGTGCAGTTGGCTTTGAATTTAACAACGTATTTAACGAGCCGTTAGATGACAACCGACTAGTAATCGATAAGATTTATACCTCCACTGGCTTTAGTACCTTCTATCGCCCTCGCATCGACTTGATGTCTAAACAAGTGATCAGTGATAACTGGGTGCTAGGATTGTCCAGCTATGTTATCCCAACCAAAGAAGAGCAAGAATCGTTTAAAAATCAAGTACGTAAAAAGTACACCGATGATTATATCAACTACTGGCGCAACGCTCTCAGTGAGTTAAAAATTCAGAGTTATAGCAATGTGGGTGATCTAACAAATGCTATCGACCTAATCTCTGGACCATCTTCACCAATGACGACTGTATTAAAGCAGGTCTATGCAAATACTCAGTTTTCACCGGTAGGAGAAAAAAACGTACTCATCTCGAAAGTAGACCCAAAACTGGCAGAAGTGGCGAACTCTGCGTCAGAAGCGGTTGAAGAAGTGGTTCAGCCGGATTACTTGTTGATGAAGCGTGTAGAACAAGCGTTCCATCTTCTAAATCAGCTTCAAGTAAGCGAGACTCCTAACTCCCCTACTCCATGGGACGAAACTATCGCAGCTTTAAGCCGAGTGCGCACTTACATGAAGGATATTGCGGATGCTCCCGATCCACAAATGGCAGCACTTGCAGCCGCTCAACACCGAATGAGCAGCTCTGAAGCCGATCCGCTAATTAAACTTAAACAGATTGCTCAGAAGTCACCAGAGCCAGTACGCAGTTGGTTACTTGATGTCGTAAAGCAAAGCTGGTCGGTAATGATCACCGAGTCAGCAAAAGGCATTCAAACCCAATGGTATAGTGAGATTTACACCAAATTTAAAGAGATAGGACTTGGTAAATACCCATTTGATCTCACAGCAACAGAGGAGATTTCTATCGAAGACTTCGAACTGTTGTTTGCTTCAGGTGGGTTATTAGACACATTTATTCAGAAAAACTTCGCACCGTTCTACGATACCAACTTGTGGGTACCAAAACAGGTGGATGGTGAAACAATGCCACTATCTTCAGCCTTACTGGTGCAATTGCGCAATTACAACGTTATCCGCGATACGCTGATTAATAAGAGTACTAACCGAGTTTATATTCCATTCAGTGCGAAAGTATTAGATCTTGACTCAAGTGCTATCAGAGCCAGTTTGAAAATCTCTGACACTGATATCAACTACTATCACGGTCCGAGCCGAATTCGTGAAATGGAGTGGCCACCGCAAAACGGCGACTTCAACATTAGTATCACGATCCAAGATGTGACAGACGAAGGTAAACAACACGTTTTAAATAAGAGTGGTCAATGGGCGATATATAGATTGCTAGGTGATTCGACCCTGACAAACACTCATAACGGTAGCTTCGTTAGTGACATAAAAGTATCAGGGAGGGATTTGAGCCTCCGTATAACTCCCTTGACACAAAAAAACCCTTTCACTTTGGCTGAGTTGTACAACTTTACGCTCCCAGAGTCGATTTGATAACAATATAATAACCAGAATAGGCAGAACACATGATTTCTAATATGACTTTACAAGGCTTAGATAAGTTAGATCGCAAAATACTTTCCAGCCTGTTAACAAACGGGCGTGAGTCTATTGCAAATCTCTCTAGAAATATCGGTTTGTCCCGTACTGCTGTCGCAGAAAGGATCAATAGGTTGGAAAAAACCGGTATTATAAAAGGCTATACCGCACAAATTCGGATTGAAAGTGACGGGAGAAAAGCTGCTAGCTATTTACTTATCTCATGTGAAAAAGGAAAGAAAAACGAAGTAACTAACGCCCTAAAGGAAATTCCTGAAGTACGTCTTACGAGCGTAGTTGGCGGCAGCTTCGATATTATTGCTTTGATTGAAGCACCAGACCTTCAGTCTATTCACCACCTTTGTAACGAAATTGAGTCTTTTAATGGGATACAAAAACTAGACACTACGGTTGTACTTCATCAGCCGATCAGTCGATAGAGTTTTCCCAATCTCACACATATCAAAAAGCCGCTCATTGAGCGGCTTTTTGGCCTACAGCATCTAAATGCTACCAATTACTCTGATCTTCACATCTTCATCTGTGGGATTGCCTAACCAAAATGTCTGCCCTAAGTTGTTCCCTTCTCCATTGCCAAGTCGGTTATTTGGAATACTGTCGAGATTAACTGTCAGTTTGAGATCCCAAGACATCGGGTCACGCAAGATGAATCGCATTAAACCAACCAACGTTTTATGCAACTCACCTTCGTAAGAAAACTGCTTAAATGTCTCGAAGTCAATGTCATCAATGCAAAGATTAAACTTACCATTTAAATCTGCGATACTCTGCCCTAAATGAAAGCTTTGACCTAATATGCAATTGGCTCGATTGAGTTTATTTCGTTGACTGTCTGCAATCTCCACACGGCGATAAACCCATTCTTCGATACGAACGCTAGGAAGTGAGAAATAATGTGAAACGATACCTGAAATTAGCTTAGGAGAACGTGTACGTGTCGACAGTTGATTAACGTAAGACAGGACTTTTGCGCGGTCTAACTCTGCAACACCACAATCTTGCATAACACCTGATAAACCAGCTAAGTGCAGCATCCGTCCAGAAAAAGCGTCTGTCGCACCACTTTGGTACTGTACATGATAACGGTACTTCTTCCAGACACGATAGAGCAAACTGGTGTAGCGATTATGGAAGAAATCAAAGAAATCTTTTACCGGGTTGTCATCAGGTTCACGCCCAGTAAGTTTCTCCGTATAAGAGGCAGGCAATGGAGAGCTCGAACCATGCAAACCAAGGAAGTTCGTTTCGACTCGTGAATACTGCTGCCCATTTCGTTCCATATGAACGATAAATTCCATATCACTCTTAGGGAAGCATAGATTAGGCGACACGCTGAACTCAATTCGCTCCTGGTGAAAATATTTGTTCTCTCCCACGGCGACAAAGTTAGAGTTTGGTTCAAACTGGTAGTGCTTCTCGAGCAAAAGAACCGCTTGATAAAAACTAAACTCATTCGATTTTTCAGAAAGTGTATTAATCATAGAATCGTCTGCTGCCCGATTAAGCTTTTCCAGTTGTATACTTCACCGGTTGCCTCATCAAATACTTCTAGCTCGGTAAAGGAGTTTACACTCGAATACAAACGGATGAATTCGTTCAGTACCGTTGCCATCAGGAACATATCGCCTTCATTGACGAAGAACTTAGAGTTGGTTACTAGTTTGAACTGGTTACCACGCACAGACACGCCACGGAATACACGGTCAATTGGTTTCATCTCTGACGATACAATGCCATCGAGTCGGTGAATCGATGCTCGGTGAGCTTGTCTGTCAACACGAGAATGAAAGTCATAGGTCGAGAGCAGCACTTTTAATACATCAATGTTTGCCAAAGACAAATAATTGAGCGACATGTTGGCAATCAACTGCCATTGAAGCTCGCCGTTTACCTGTGGGCTTACCGATTGTGTTGGCTTGGTGATGTTTTTAAATGTCGCATACGTTGGCGATTTGTGAGTCGCGTAAGTAATGTCGCCGACCGAAAGACGTTCGGCCAAATCAGCGTTACTGCATTGCAGTTTCATGAGTACGGTTTCCGTACCTAAATCCGCAATATCACCATTATGAGTGTGGAACGAGATATAGCGCTCTAACCCTCTTCCACTAACACGCTCTCCTACCTTCGACTTGTAGAATTCTCGCTTGTCTCGTTGGTTGATTTGATGCTCGAACGATTCGAATTCGATTAACGGTTTACGGCGACGCTCGTCTTTGCTCCAACTCTCAACTTGCTCAATGGAATACACTTCGTAGTGCTCTTGCGTATTACTTTGAGGACGGACTTTGTATTCGTTACGACGGTGCTCCAAACGAATTGGGTCACCATCTTTTTCAAACAAATTCACCGCCGGCGTGCAGTGCAACCTTAAGTGCTTATCTTTAAGTACAACCTCTGACGGCAATGCGCGTTTAAAGTGAAATTTGATTTTCACTGTGCTTCGTTGTGGAATACCCTTTAGCCACTCCAAACCTGTAATGTCGAAGAACATAAACTTGTCTGGCAAAGAGAATAATTCTTGCAGCAAACGATAACCCGCGAATGAATTTTTGCTGTAAGGCAGAAGCGCTTCGTCTTCTTCATGCCCTACCGGCTTAACATATTCTGGCCCTAAACGATGTTTATAGCCGCCACCGACATCCAACTCCACGTAATCCAAGTAACGGAACAGCCAGAGGAAGACAGTGCGGGTAATATGAATCTCACCATGCAAGTGCAAACGCAACGTATCTAAACCAATTCGAGACAGCTCTAGGCCATGCTCCGTCGACAACGTCACATCAATCGCTGAACTGGTGCGGCTGTTGGTTTGTTCAATGTTGGTGATCGTGATTGGGTACAGATTCACATCGTAGCAAGTGCGGAAAAGACATTGCGTGCCCTCCACTTGCTCACTGGCCATTTCTGCGCCACGTTTTACCACCGTTTTTTCAGTAACACTTCCCGTATGTGGTTTTAGCTCGCTGATGCACAAAGATGGAATTGAACGCATGTAATGCGGCCACAGCAAAGTCATCAGAGATTGCGTCAGTTCTGGCAGTTCGTCATCTATCTTCTCTCGAATACGTCCAGTCAGAAAAGCGAAACCTTCCAGCAATCGCTCGACATCTGGGTCGAATGTTCCTTCAGAGAGAAAGTGAGTTAACTTCGGATGATATTTGGCAAATTCACTACCCGATTCGCGCAAATATGTGAGTTCATCTTGAAAGTATTTACTATTACTCAAGTGACACCTACTAAACGTTGAATTGGCCGTCGGTTCCCATGTAGACATCGATCGACATTGGAACTTTACCGCCGTTATGGGAAACTTCTCCGCGAATACCAAAACCGAGCTGTAATGGATTGTGGTGGTCTTCACGATAGTGAACTTCGACGTTAAGTAGCCGAGGTTCAAAGCGTTCTATGGTCGCTGTGATGTTCTTTTGGATGTGGCGAACGAGATTCGTATTATTAGACAGAACGTCATTAAAATCGGGCAAACCATATTCACTATCGATCATCGCATTACCAGAATGCGTATTCAGCAAATCTGCAAGATGCAAATGAATAGATTCAATCAAATGCTTGTGGGAGACCACTTTCTCGTAGCAGTTTTTTGGCTCACCCAGTTCAATCCGCTCTAAAAGACGATAACCTTTTTCCATGTTAGGTCCTACGAAAAAAGCAGCCAGTGAAGACTGGCTGCTTGATGGTTTCAGTAATGGGTTATTGGTCTAGTTTACCAACTAGAGACAAGTCGAAACTTGCGCCCATGTACTTGAAGTGAGGACGTACAGACATTGATACTTTGTACCAGCCTGGATCGCCTTCTACGTCTGATACCTCAACCTTAGCAGCACGCAGTGGACGACGACCACGGACTTCTGCTGGTGGGTTCTCTTGGTCAGAAACGTATTGACGGATCCACTTGTTCAATTCGATTTCTAGGTCAGAACGCTCTTTCCATGAACCGATTTGCTCACGTTGTAGGACTTTGATGTAGTGCGCTAGACGGTTGATAATGAACATGTAAGGAAGCTGAGTACCCAGCTTATAGTTCATCTCTGCTTGTTTGCCTTCTGGCGTGTTTGCAAACACTTTTGGTTTTTGAACAGAGTTTGCAGAGAAGAACGCCGCGTTGTCAGAACCTTTGCGCATCGTTAGAGCGATAAAGCCCTCTTCGGCTAGCTCGTATTCACGACGGTCAGATACCAAGATTTCTGTTGGGATCTTCGTTTCGATTTGGCCCATTGCTTCAAAGTTATAAACTGGCAAGTCATGAACCGAACCGCCACTTTGAGGACCAATGATATTTGGACACCAACGGTACTTAGCAAATGACTCACTGATCTTAGAAGCCATCGCGTACGCTGAGTTACCCCATAGGTAGTTATCATGGCTATCTGTTACGTGCTCGTCGTAGTCAAACGCCTTAATTGGGTTATCTTCGACAGAGTAAGGTGTACGTAACATAAAGCGAGACGTACATAGACCTAGGTAACGAGCATCTTCGTGTTCACGTAAGCCACGCCATTTCGTGTATTGTGGACCTTCGAAAACAGACTTCAAATCTTTTAGGTTTGGTAGCTCTTCGTAGCTATCCAGACCAAAGAACTTAGCCGATGCTGACGTTATGAAAGGTGCATGAGACATCGCGCCCACATTTGCCATGTATTCCATCAGCTTAATATCTGGAGAAGACGCTGACATGTTGTAGTCACAGATTACTGCACCTACAGGTTTACCACCGAATTGGCCGTATTCGCGAGTGTAGATCTGCTTGTAAAGGCCAGACTTAACCACTTCCGGTGCATCTTCAAAATCATCAAGAACTTCGTCTTTCTTCGCTGAAATTAGTTCGATTTGAATGTTCTCACGGAAATCAGTGTGATCAACAAGATACTTCAGGCCACGCCAAGTTGACTCAATCGCTTGAACTTCTTCGTTGTGAAGAATCGCATCAATTTGCTTAGACAGTTTTTGGTCGATTTCAGAGATCATTAAGTCAACCAAAGATTGGTCTACTTTCTCTGTATTCGAGCTGCTCAGTAGCTCACTAATGAATGCTTCTACGCCACGTTTAGCAACATCAAAACCTTCATCACTTGGCTTTAAACGAGTTTCGTTAAGAATGCTATCCAGAAGTGAGCCTGATTCAACTAAGGCTGCTTCTTGTTCTGGAGCTTGTGCTTCTGCAGACATGATATCCCTTACTCTTCTTTCGCGTCTTGGTCGTTGCCAATGCTTAGTTCATCCAACAGTTTCTTTCTTGCTTCTTCGTCTTGAAGAACCGATGCAATCTTCTTACGGAACGCAGGTACGTTACCTAGAGGACCTTTTAGTGCAACCAATGCTTCGCGAAGCTCAAGAAGACTGTTAAGTTCAGGTACACTTTTCGCGATCGCTTCCGGAGAGAAGTCCTTCATATTTTGGAACGTTAGGTCAACACCGATCTGTGCGCCTTCTTCATCAGATAAGCGGTTTTCAACATTTACTTTAACGTTTGGAGACATGCCTTCTAACACGTCATTAAAGTTGTCTTTATCGATGTTAATTGGGGTACGTTCTTCGATTGGCGTCTCATCTGCACGTGCAGTAAAGTCACCAACCACCATCATGCTCAGCGGCAGCTCAACGTCTTCTTGCGTATCACCAGTTGCTGGAACATAACGGATATTAATTCGCTCTTTAGGAGCCACCGAGCCGTCACGTGACATAATTAGTTCCTTATCTAACTCTTTAATTAGTCATAAATTGCTTTCCACTTTTCGTACTGTTCAGGCAAAAGATCCTTATTTCTGAATAACTGATGCAGTGTTTTTCGAATCAGGTCTTCTAGCTGTGACGATAAGTGGGGTTCCCAGCTCGCGAGATTAAACGCTTGTTGCACTTCCCAAGCTTTTTCAAGGTAAGGCAAACACAACGGGTATAATCCAACAGACTGGTAAGCTGCTATCAATTGTAAATGCAGCATAAACTGCCCACGTCCCGAGAAATCCAGTTCGAGTTTGTGTGCGAGTTCTGCGGCATACTCCCCTAAGTTGGCTAGGGTGATATCTTCCATTGGCAGTGAATCTTCATCTGTGATGACAATCGTTTGAACGACAGATTGAGCACTTGAAGAAGTTGCAGCTTGAGTCGATAACCAGCTCAACGTTGCTTCATCTGCAAATGGTATAGAATTCTTAAATGTGAGGAGTTCAATGCCCTCTAATGAATCGACAAAACGCTTCACTTCTTGCTTCACAGCAAGCGCTGCGTCATTAAAGCCTAGATTGTTTAACATCGAATAAACAAAGTAGTGACCCGTCAGCCAAAATGGAGCATCGGTTAACGTGCGCTCCAAACGCTTAACTGTATCAATGTCGCTTTCTTGAGAGGCTTTATCGCGGTACTCAGCCTGCTGATCAGACGACACAGCCAAACTCAATGGCGTTTCATTGCTTTGATGATCAGGAAGACCATCAATATCATCCCAAGTTAGGTGACGATAAATTCGGTAAGCTAGCGGCTCACTTGGATTCGCATGAATCATAACTTCCGCAACTTTCTTAAGTGTACGTTTAGAAGCCGTCGGCGATGAAAAATCCGTATCGACATCGACTTCTTTTGTTACTGTTTTCTTAGCTGGTGCAGGTTTAGGAGCCGACGGAACCGCTTTTGCTACAACGGTTTGAACTTCACTTTGTGCCGGAGTTTCTACTGCTACAGGCTGTGAAGCCGTTAGCGGAGCTGTTTGTTCGATGGTAGCCATTGCAACATCGCTTTGCTCATCGACAATCGCTTGTTGAGATAGCGCATTGAGTTGACTACGAATTTCAAAGAAGTCCGCTTCGGAGTCTTGGTAAATATCGTCGTACTGACGTTGGACTTCTTCGATAGTCGAAATACAACCTGAAACCAAATCCCATGACTGAGCGCTTTCTGCAAACCTGCTGCTCACCAATTTAAACTGATGGTTCAACCACTCTACCGCACCATCTCTACCCCGTTTTCGCGACGGGTACAGCTCAACGCCAAAACGATTTAACGCTTCACTAAGCAGCTTTAGACCTTGCTCGAAACCTTGCAGACCAAACTCTTCTGTAAGCGCGCGAACAAGGTAACAAATTGCTTTTAAATCTTTGCTGTGGTGTTCAAGAACTTCAATGGCGTGCGTTTTTACGACACTCCAATCTACCGTTTCGCCAAACAAGGATCCGAACTTCTTCACTTCGGATTCCATCATTTCATAACAAAACTCGTAACGAGCATCTTCACCGACAGGATTTACGTCAGAGATAGGCGCAAGTAAACGTTCAATTTCGATCACAGACATTAACTTCTCTCCTCTGCTAGGTAATCTCTCAAGGCGCGTTCAATTGCAATTGCACCACGTGCAGGACGAGAAAGTTGATGACTTTTATCGATAGAGTCTGTGGCCATGCTTTCAAGCAGATCAGTAATTTCACCAAACTTTGTCGGCGCATTTCGCTCAAGGTCAGCCAGAGAATCGTGAAGTTTTTGTTTATCAAACACCGATTGCTCCGTCACAGTGCTAAACAGAATGTATTCGCTGCGAGCAACGATCAGGTCTTTCACCTTTTTGTTTAATTCTGGCGCATTTCCAAAGTACGTTTTAGCGGCTTTCGCTTCTTCTATGGCTTTGGTGTAGTAATGATCTTTTGCGTGCTGTTCAATAGAGTCGTTGATGTTCGCCATCACCTTGTTTGGCAGCACTTGGCTGTAAAAGTAAGCCTCTGATTGATTTAATAACCAAGCCGCTTTCATCTCTTCATCAGCCAACTTCGCTTCACCATCCAAGATCAAATTGGCGATTCGTTCATCTTTGCTTCCAGCAACAGCGGAGATTTTCATCGAGTTTACTGACGCTGTGTTTAACCCTGCCATAACTTGAGTCAGAGTCTTATCTGCGTATGGAAACAACGCACCATCATCAACGAGTTTTTCTCGTAATAAGACTAGCTCTTTGCGTAAATCCACCAACTGTTTTGGTAAGTCATCTGCCAAAGCTTGGTAAGACATTAATTGTGCTTGGTTTTGTTTATACAGCGCAGATAGTTTCATTTGCTGTACTTGATAAGCTTCTCGATATGGTGCTGTCGACACAACGTCCTTTTCCATATCATTAAGTGCCTTTTCAATAATCCAAGGAGGTTGAGCCAAAAAAGACGCCGTTTGTGCTGGTTTGATATTACTCACCAACGGTGTTTCGGTTTTAGAAATCGTAGGTTCCGATTTTACAATCGTTTTCCATTCTGGCTGGCTTTGTTGATAAAGGTAATTACCCGTAATAGCTACAACACTCAATACCAAGCTCGCTTCAAGCACTTTAAAGCGGCCATAGCCCGCTTTGTCTTGAGGTCTACAATGAGTCAGCAGTAGATCCGCATTACGCAAACTACTAAAAATGGGCGCATTAGAATGAGAGTCGATGGATTGAGTATCAATACGGGCAAGTTGCTGAGCAAAAGAAATAGCTGTGTAGCCATGCCCTCTTGGGTTATTTATCACTTGCTTGAGCAGCTTCCAAATATGGTTCGGAATTAATGCAGGACGTTTGCGATCTTTTAATTGCTTGTGCCAAGCATCACCAAAGATCGCCCCTAAAAATAAGTGACCGCTAAGCAATGCAAGAGAATAAACGTCGTCTTGTGGCTCAGTTGTTCCCGTCTCGAGATAAAGTGGCGACGCGTAACTTAAACTCGCTTCCGCGTGAGATTCAATCTCGCCGATATAACGAGCTGCACCAAAGTCGATAAGCTTGACGTAGTCGCCTTCACTAACCAGAACATTCGACGGTTTGATATCAAGATGGCAAATACCTCGAGTGTGCATAAATTCTAGCGCACCTGCGAGTTGATAAACTAACCATGCAATATGGTCATGACGAAAGCCTTTGGAAGAATAGCGTTCCATTTTTTCCGCTAGTGATTCGCCTTGAATCCACTCATACATTAAATATGGTCGTTCAAACTCGTTGCCGAACTTAATAAAGTCCGCAACACTTGGATGCTGAGAAAGTTCTAATCTGCTTGCCTCATTCACCAACATTTTGTTTGCGACTTCTGGGGCGTCTTCATTGACGACTTTGCAGCAAATTTGTTTTTCTGGCTGGCCTTTTTTTGCGAGGTGGTAAACCGTCGTTCTACCATTTTTAGATGGCAACGTGTCTAATACATCAAATTGTGAAAAAAGAACGTACTCAAGCTTTGGCTTATTTTTCTGCGCCAATCTTTGCTCGTTCAGTTTCTTTTTCTCAATGGCTTTAACAACCAACTGATCAATGTATCCTTTGGCTGCACCCTGAATATCAGACACTTTGCACTCTTTTATGGAACAAATATTATTAGACCGAAATAATATTTGCTGAAACATCCTTGTTTCAAGGGTAGTATTTAAAACGAACAGTAAGCCTATTATTTTAGTTATAATTACTAAGTTATTAGACTCTTTGACTTACGCTTTCACTACCTGAATTATGTTGTTTTAGAAATTAAAATTTCAACAACGTAATATGACTTCATTTTCATTATATATTTCGACAAAGAATGATTAGCACGCTAGTAATTGAAGTAGCGCTTTATCCCCCCCGAAGTCAAACATCAGCAGCGTTACGGGCTGGTTAAAGTGATGATTTTTAACCGCAAATGCTCCAAGAGCAAGAGATGAACAGCTTCCCATCGTGCCCCATAACTCGTTGATAAGCAAAGGTTGTTCTGGGTTAATAAATCGCTCAGCTTTGGCACCCAGCGCGAAACCGTAATCTTCACTGTGCGCGCGCAGGTTCGTCATGTCAGAATACACTTCACCGAAAGCAGTAAGCTTTTTACTCGCACGCTGTACAAGACGATACATACCTCTTCGGTCTGAAGTGTTCAGTTCTGTATCGATATAACCAAGTTGCGCTAAAGGCTTAAGTTTGAGTGTTTCTACGGTATTTCTTCGGCAAAGAATGAGGCCCGCGCCACCCTCACTTGGAATAACACCCCATGGATTATTTGTGCTCATTACCATGGTATCGTCGATGAGTTCTTGTATTCTGTTGACCATAGAATCGACGCTAATACACATCATGGCATCGTATTTATCCAACGACTTCATGGCTTGTAGCACGAAGCTAGGGCCACTAGCGTGAACTGCTTCGACCACAGAAAGAAAGTCAGAATAGTCACTTTCACCAAGCCATTCTTGCATCTTCACTAATGAAATTGTCGTAGGCACAGCTATAAGTAATGGAATCGGCTTCAAAGAACGAGGCAGCTGTGTCAAAAGCGAATCCAATAAATTTGCCGTTAACTCACAGGTTTTTTCGAACAAATCACTTTCTTTTGTGTATTCAATTTTGGCAAAGGTGAAACGCTCAATTCCGTCCTCGCCAACTACTTGGTCGAATCTGGCTAAGTCAGCATTTGCTACACTGGTAGCAATATCCAAGTTCATGCCAGTAGGCGTCATCACTTCCATTCCCAGCACGTAACGACCTGTTGAGTTATGCATGTTCGCTTACCTCTTCCACTTTCGTAATAGACGTCGACACCAATAAATGCTCTTTGCTCTGGCAAGGAAATGCAGCTGTGTAACTAATTGATATGGTTTTCTTTTCAGCATCAACAAATAAAGTGTACATCGCCATGTCAACTGGATAACTGCCGTCTTTGAACGTCGCGATTGCGCGGTACTTTTCTTTGGGAATGCGGAATGAAATCGTGTCATCATGACAGAAACCACTCATCATCAAGCGCTCCCCACCTTTAAGAAAGCCTTTGCATTGTTGATCAGCAGGCGCACTTTGAAAGAAACGTCGATCAAAATCCAGTGGAAGCATAGGCTTGCGGTTCTCAATCCATTCTTCGTCAAACGTACCAGCCAATGTTTGGCGAGCCTCAAAGAATGGAGGAACAGGTCCAAAGCCAGCCACTCTTAGATTTTTCGATGTAGAGCTCCATTCTTCTTTTGGATAAAACACAGAAGGCACTTTCTGCTCAAGCAGTTCTTTGTTCGAATCCGCCACACCACCACCAATTCGGTTACGTAAATCACCACCAATTGCGCAGGTGTAATCGATATCCTTTTCAATAAAAGGCACAGGTTTGCTCAATGTGACGCTGCCGCCATGCTCAACCCATACGCGTTCACCGTGAACGGCGAGAGTTTTATCGATATGACCATCAATCAGCACACGACATTCTTGGTATGTCACTGGCTTTTTCGCGTAGCTGCGAGCTTTGCCGTAGACAAGCACATCCGTATTGTTTTTGGTATAAGCGAACTCTTGGTCGACCTTCATCGCAGAGAAACCTTCTTCGCCCAAATACTGGGGATCGTCGAAGATTTCGCTGTCACCCAATTCGTGCCAAACCTCACCGTCGAATTGCCATGTGCGTTTCGCAACCACAACCCAAACTTCATCACCGTTTTCGTCACGTTGAAAACGGCCTTTAATCGATAGCTCTGGGTACGCTTCAATATCCCATAACTGCATTGCTATTCCTTAAATTGAATCGTTCACTCGCAGAAGGTGCGGCCTTTAGATTATTGAAATTCCAATCTTGTTGGTAAACTGGCATCGCCATGTCCCAAGGCACGTAGGCTCGAGATTGAATGCAAATTTGTCGCCATAACCAATCTCGAAACAAGACATCGACGTTGGCATCTTGCATCGCTGCTAAAGTAGATTCGAAGCTCAATGCGTAGCCCAAGCGGCTCGGTAGGTTTTGGATATATTTTTCATCTTCCACCCACTCATTGAGCAGATCGACGATCTCTTCCCATTCATACTCGACACCAACACCTTGAGGAGTCAGGGGAAGAAGCTTTCCGTAAACCACATACAAAGCTTGAATCCAAATTTCGCCCTCATCCTCTTCCAGTGTTTCCAAGTGCTCGATGATTTCTGGCACTAACTTCCAATCGCCACTCAGAGCAAAATCAACGGGAGCTAATGAAGAGGAGATATCAAACGCTTCAAACTCTTTGATCTCCAATAGCTTTGCAAAGGTCAACACTTGTGCAGAAGGCAAACCGCTCGGCTCGATACCAAAACACTGACGGAACCATGTGCCTCTGTCACGTTTAGTGATCAAACGTTCAAACAGATATTGTTCAGTATTTACATTATCATTAATCCATTCAATCCCCTCTTCCACATCTTGCAATGCCAGTAGAGGTAGCGCGATATTAGAACGAATAATTTCGGCTTTGTGCCAACGTTTAATCAACGCAACACTCAATGCCTGGCGGACACGTAAGTATTCAAAGTAAAACGTACTGGATTTCGCTTTGCCCTCAATGAGCTCCGACATCACGCTATCCATGTTTTCAACTGGCGATTGCGTAACAATGACCATCGCGGTTTGAGCGTCTAACTCTTCGAGTAAACTTAATCCACACAAGAGGTTATCGAACTCAGAACCGAGCTCTTTTTGTAGCGTGAGCCAAGCATAGATTTCTGGTTCTCGACCTCTTAATTGATGAATCAGACCTGGAGCTAATCGATAGAATGACAAGTACACTTGCTTGAGCTCTTCAATTTGGCGTTCGATCAATTTCAGGTAATCCAGTTCACGGCTCGGATAACCACGTTTATGAAGTTGAACACGCTGCCTGATCAAAAAACCGAGGCTCTCAGAAGTGATAGCCAGCTTTTCGTTGCAGAAGTCCAGCCATGTATCTGGCAATTGGGAAAGGTCTTTAACAGCACGTTCAGCTTTGGCCAACGCACCTTCGACTTCTTGATTGGTTATGGGTGCCTTTAGGTGCTCGACACCAATTCTTTGTCGCATCTACTTATCCGTTGTTAGCGCGCGATAACGCGATAGCAATTAGTTAACACGATGTAATTAGTTAACACGATGTAATTAGTTAACACTGATAGTCATCAGTTAATTGCGATCGTTCCGCCTTGAATTTTTTGTGCTTTTTCTGCTTGAGAAGTAACGTACTTCGCTTTAGTTGTAATACGGCCATCACGCCCGCTGTAGCGAGTTTCTGTCTCACCACTTTTGACGATCAGTTCTTGCTCCGTCTCAATGACCATCTTCTTCGCCCGCAATACAAACTCATCAGAGTCATCCAGAATGGAGAAAAAAATGTCCGTCACAAGGGGCAAGCTTAAGTCGTCGTTCAAAAATTCGATTCGACAATTTAATCGATTGTCGATAGCCATTTGCAATTCAGAGCGGCGAAAGCCACGCCCTAACCTTGCGGTAAGTGGTTGGTTAAATGGGTTGCCATCAAAATCAACGCGAACACTGCCCGTTGACTCGTTAATGGCGACTATGGTTCCAAAACGCGAAAAGCAAGCCGATGTTTCGGCTTGCTGTTTCGTGATGGTTTCTTTAATAAGAGTTTGTTTTTCCATCATTAGTTAATCGCTACGTTACCACCTTTCACGACGACTTTATCGCTGCCTTCAATGGTGATTGAAGACCCTGAGAGCTTGATTGAACCATCACTGTTCATCACTAAAGAAGAACCGCCTGTTTTCAGTACAATCTTGTCTCCACTGATGATCTGCGTCGCGCCATCGGCTTTGTAAGATGTATTGCCTTTTACCGATACGGTTAAGTTGCCACCCACTGTTTGGTTATCATCGGCACCAATGTCCGAGCTTTTTGATGCACCAACAGTTAAGTTACTGTTTTCACCCACATCCAAGTCATCGTTCTTGCCGATCTTGGTTGTGCGGTTATCACCAATTTCCAAATCAGAATTGTTCTTCACATATTGGGTTTCGTTGGCGTTGTATGTAACGGTAACGTCTTGCTCTACTGTCTCGGTAAAAGTGCTGTTTACTTGGGTTGTTTTGTGGCCATCAATGGTTTCTTTATGATCACCATGGACTTCGTTCGTCTGATGACGCGCAACCTTTAAGAACTCATCCTGACCGATATCTCGGTAACGATTGTTGAGAACTTTGGTCGACATGTCTTTTTGAGCATGAATGTAGACTTCTTCTTGGTTCGCTTCGTCTTCAAAACTCAGTTCGTTGTAGCCGGTGCCTTTGTGCGTTTGCGTACGGAACGTAGTACGAGTTTTGTTCTCAGGCAACGAGTACGGAGGGAAGTGAAGACCATTATAAACTGCGCCAGTCACCAATGGGCGATCTGGGTCGCCTTCAAGGAAGGTCACTACGACTTCATGGCCAATACGTGGCAAGTAAACCGCGCCCCACGTTGGAGCAGCCATTGATTGACTCACACGAATCCAGCAACTTGCATGTTCATCGTTGTTACCATAGCGATCCCAATGGAACTGAACCTTAATTCGTCCTAGTTTATCGGTGTAAATCTCCTCCCCTGCAGGACCAACTACAACCGCAGTTTGCGGACCATCCACTACTGGAGCCGCCAACTTGGGCGCTTTGAATACAACATCACGTGGAATACACGTGAACTGGTTGTAGTAAGTAGTTGGCATGCCACTCGCTTCGTCTTCGTGCACTTGTGGGTCTTGCCCTGTGTGCATGACGGATAACATGATGTAATCACGGTTGATTTCAGAGCGAGGATGGTCACTGATGTTAAAGCTGTAACCAGACGCCAAACGCATCACATCACTGCTCGCTTCTACTTGCTGATTATCGACAATGTGCTCAGACATGCACTCAGTGGTTCTCACCTGCCCCATTACAGGGTCAACATAACGTCCAGGATAATCAAACTGCTT
Organism: Vibrio sp. VP6; assembly: GCF_028823755.1. NCBI lineage: Bacteria > Pseudomonadati > Pseudomonadota > Gammaproteobacteria > Vibrionales > Vibrionaceae > Vibrio > Vibrio sp. VP6. The sequence goes on along the minus strand of NZ_JAPEID010000036.1, from coordinate 15,143 downwards.
TAAATCTTGGTCCAGATCACCTGCGTGGGTCATCTCTTGCGGGATCTTTGGCTGCTCGTAATTGTAGTCAGTGTAAGTAACCTGACCCGTTCTGACACGGTTAACTAACTCGAGATCGGAGATATGCTCACGGTCAGCAACACCCCCACTATCGGCATGATATACGATCGGCCCAATATAAGATGCATTGAGAGGAGAGCTAACCAGTGGAGCAATGGCATCGTTACTATCGACAATGACCATTGTGTGGTTTGAATCGGTGTGGTCGAAATAGTACCACATACCGTGTTCTGCCATCATACGCTGAACAAAGTGTAGGTCTGACTCACGGTATTGCAGTGCGTACTCCTTTGGTGGATAAATACCAGACAATTCAAAACGATAGTCGGTCACTGAACCATCATCAAGCACCTCTGTAATTATATCTTTCGCTGATTTTTGTTGGAAAATACGACAGTCTTGGCGTTGTGATAAGAACCAAGCCTGCGGAACCAAAACTAACTGATAGCGAGAGAAGCGACGGCCTGTACCCAAATAACGAACTTCGTTCACCACACCATTGAATATGCGTGCCGCGCTTAAGCCTTGTCCATAAAGAGTCAGTGTACCTGCTTTTCGTATTAACGAATCAAAAGAGATATCTGGATCAAGTGAAAGTAATGAGAGACTGATGTGAAAAGGTTTCGAAAGCTCTTCATTTACTTGAAAGCTTTCTACTCGAAACTCGTGCCCACACCCTGGCACTTCAAATTTAAATTCTACGTCATTCACCATATCTTTTACCTGATACAAATAATCGAATTAGGGCCAACAATTGTTGGCCCTGAATCTTTACGCAAAAAGCAATTATGCTTCGCGTGGAGCACGCCAGTCGTCGTTACCAGCTGTACCACAGTTTTCGTGAGTTACTTCGATTGCACGGTAAGTAAACTTAAGAACTTCTTCTGTAACGCGATCAGCTGTTGCTGCATCTTGACAGTGGTTCATACGAGTTTGGATATCTACCAATAGCGCATCAATCAGCTTGATTGAGTAGTAGTGCTCTTGCTTGCCTTGAACTGAAGTACGGTAGAAACGAATCAAACACTCAGGAAGTTTTTCACCAGACACTAATGCGTTAAATAGTAGTGGAGAAGAACGGTCTTGAACTTTAGTCACAACAAGTGGACGGTGTACACGTTGACCAGTAGGTTGACCACTTTGTGGATCACGTGGAACAGTTAGCACGTGATCAAGTTCTTGTACTAGGAACTCATCAACGTGAGCTTCTTGCCATGTGTTACCTACTGAATCTGCAGAGTATGTATCTTTAGTAATGTGACCTTGAGTTTCACCGTTGATAGACATATATGCTGGAGTTGGCATCGCTATTTCCTTTTCTAAAATCTGTTTTGTTTAAATCACCAAATCGCTTATCACCGCGACTACTTGGTATAATCAAACTCCGTGCCAACTTTTAAAGTAGAGCAAAAACAATGATTTACAATAAAACTCCATTATGAATTAATTTGTTTCTTACAATTTATTGGATAAAAAACCAATAAATTGTAATCAGATAATAATAAATTGATTCAATTTTAAAAAGTTAAAATGACCATATATAAAGAACAAAATAAAGTTAATAACACTGGCATTTTAGTCGTATTAACCAATAATTAATTCACAATAGCAATGCATAATTACTTGTAATAAATATTCCCACTAACATAGCCATTCAAATCACCAGAAAACGATAGTTAAAATATCTTGATAAAAAAATGGCGTAACCACTTTTAGTATAATAGCTCTCACCTCTTTTCCTCTAAAGAATAAAATGGCTATGATAAATATAAACCTTTCTTCATTAATTCAGCGTCTACACCCGATAGCTAAAGTAGCATTAGAAGATGCCGCAGCACTCGCAGTCTCGGAAAAAGCAAACGAAGTTCAAATTGAGCATTATTTACTGAGTCTATTAGAAAGGCCAAATAGTGATTTTGACGTCTTATTAAGTCATTTTGATTGTTCTGAGAACTTATTGAGACAATCGGTTCGATCCACACTCGACACCAACGCCAAAGGAAATGGCAGCAAACCTGTTTTTTCTGCTTTATTAATCGAATGGTTACAAGAAAGCTGGCTGGTTTCTTCTTTAGATCTATCCGAAACACAAATCCGCTCTGGCGCCCTACTCCTTACTCTTGTTAGCAACCCTCTGCGTTATGGCCAACATGGTTACGCCTCTATTCTTGAAGCAGTAAACCCTGATAGCCTTAAACGTAACTTTGCAGAACTAACAAGCCACTCTATTGAGGCGCAAGTAGCGACTTCTGAGAAAACACAAGCTCGTGAAGATGGTTCTGCACTGAGCAAGTTCACGACAGACTTCACTGGTAAAGCACGCAAAGGCGAAATCGATCCTGTTTTCTGCCGCGACCAAGAAATCCGCCAAATTGTAGACATTCTTGCTCGTCGCCGTAAAAACAACCCTATTGCTGTTGGTGAACCGGGCGTTGGTAAAACCGCAGTAGTAGAAGGCTTGGCACTTAAGATTGTACAAGGTGACGTACCAGACAACCTTAAAGGTGTTGAGCTTTACGGCCTGGACATGGGTCTTCTGCAAGCAGGCGCAAGCGTAAAAGGCGAATTCGAAAAACGCCTAAACGCGGTATTGGATGAAGTGAAAAACTCGCCAACACCGATCATCTTATTCATCGATGAAGCACACACCCTTGTTGGCGGCGGCAACCAAGCGGGCGGTAGCGATGCTGCTAACTTATTAAAACCTGCCCTAGCACGTGGTGAAGTAAAGACAATCGCAGCAACAACATGGTCGGAATACAAAAAGTACTTTGAGAAAGATCCTGCTCTTGCGCGTCGTTTCCAATTGGTGAAACTCGACGAACCATCTCCTGAGCAAGCAGCATTGATCATTCGTGGTCTGCGCCCTGCATACGAGAAGTCTCACAACGTTTACGTGCGTGATGACGCCATCACTGCTGCGGCAGCACTTTCTGCGCGTTACATCTCTGGTCGTCAACTACCAGACAAAGCGATCGATGTACTAGATACGGCGTGTGCACGAGTGAACATCAGCCTTAATGCCATTCCTGCTTCTGTAGAGACTCTGCAGCAAGAACTTGCAGCTCAACAGCGCGAGCTTGAAGCACTTGAGCGTGATGCTCTGCAGCAAACTGGCGACAAGCACAGCCTTGCTAATATTCCAGACCTAAAACTAGCAATGGAAACAACGAAAGAAGAGCTAGCAGAACAAGAAGCACAATGGCACAAAGAAAAAGAGCAGATCCAAGAGATGATTGCTCTACGCTCTCGCTTACATGAACTGGTCTTTGGCAAAGTAAATGAAGAAGAGCTTGTTGTAGACGAAGATTCAGAACAAGACGTTTCTCCATATACAGAAATGGATGAAGAAGCGGTCCGCATTGCGATTTCAGCATGCCAAGAACAGTTAGACGCAATCCGCAATGGCAACCCATTAGTTCACTTTGAAGTTGGGCCAGATGAAGTCAGCCACGTTATCTCAGACTGGACTGGCATTCCAATGGGTAAGATGCTTCAAGACGAAGCAGAAACCACGCTAAAACTGAAAGAAAGCCTAACACAAAGCATCAAAGGCCAAGAATACGCTATCGATGCACTGTCTGAAGGCATTCAAACCGCAAAAGCTGGCTTGGGTAATCCAGACGCACCGACAGGCGTATTCCTGCTAGTTGGTCCTAGTGGCGTGGGTAAAACCGAAACTGCTCGTGCGATCGCTGATCAAATGTTTGGTGGTGAGCGCTTTATGACGACCATTAACATGTCTGAGTTCCAAGAGAAGCACACGGTATCTCGCCTAATCGGTTCGCCTCCGGGTTACGTAGGTTACGGTGAAGGCGGCATGCTGACAGAGGCGGTACGTCAGCGTCCATATTCTGTTGTACTTCTCGATGAAGTAGAAAAAGCCGATCCAGAAGTGTTGAACCTGTTCTACCAAGTGTTCGACAAAGGTACGCTGAACGACGGTGAAGGTCGTACTATTGACTTCAAGAACACGCTGATCATCATGACCAGCAACCTTGCGACGCACGAGATTGAATCTTTGGTTCATCAATCCAAAGACATCGATGCAAACATCATCGCAGAAGCTATCCGCCCTACTTTGAACCAACACTTCAAACCAGCGCTGTTGGCGCGTATGTCTGTGCTTCCGTTTGTTCCGCTATCTGATGAAGCAATGACAGAAATCATTCACCATAAGCTGAACAAAGTTTCTCAGCGTCTACAGAGCCATCACAAGTTGTCTCTGAGCTACGAAGAAAGTTTGGTTGAGTTCGTACTAGGTAACTGTCGCCTTGCTGAAACGGGCGCGCGTAACATCGACGCGGTCATCAACCGTCAGTTACTGCCTCAGCTATCGACACAGCTATTGGTGCATGATAAGGATGATTCACACACGCAAATCACAGTTTCTGTCGATGAGCAAGGAACACTGACCTATGCGTTCAGCTAACCATAGCGAACTTAGCAACGCCCTACTTGCGATCAGCCAATCTTTGGCTGATCGCAGCCAGCTTACCCAAACATTGGATGCCGTGTTGACCGCTGCGAGACAAATGACCTTAGCAAATCACGGCATCATTTATGTTTTGGACCAGACAGGACAGGCGTTGATTCCAAGTACCGCTCACCATAACGATAAAACCGTCGTTTCCCACCCTTGGGAAGCATTGCAGCTAGACTCAGCCAGTGAAAACGACCCATTTAACTTTGCGATTCGTAATGGTGAAGTGGTGTTGATTAACGAGTTATACAAATACAACGGCTACGACTGCGAAAGCATTTATCAAACAGAGCAGACATTGGGACTAAAAAGCGAGAACTTACTGGCTTGGCCTTTGATTGATAGCGAAAGCAAAACCATTGGGCTGTTAGTCTTACTCGATTTGAATGTCATTGACAACGAGGCAGCCTTGACTGAGTTTTGTCGAATGGCAGCAAGTAACATTCGTCAAGCCGTTTGGTTAGAGCAATATGGGCAAGTGATTAAAAATCTCAATGCCGACAATCAAGCCCTAGTGCGCGAGAACACTCAGCTTAAAAAGCGAACCAAGAAAACCTACCAAGGTCCGATTGCAGAGAGCGAAGAAATGGTCAATGTCTTGAATCGTCTTGATAAAGTGCTGTCTCTTCCTGTCGACGTTCTGTTACGTGGTGAGACTGGTGCCGGTAAAGAGGTGATCGCGAAATACATTCACGAAAACTCTAACCGAGCAGACCAGCCTTTGATCGTTCAAAACTGTGCGGCTATTCCAGAGCAGTTATTGGAGTCTGAGCTTTTTGGGCATAAGAAAGGTTCATTTACGGGCGCAGACAAAGACAAAGTTGGCCTGTTTGAAGCAGCCAACGGCGGCACACTATTTTTGGATGAGATTGGTGATATGCCAATGCTACTTCAAGCTAAGCTACTTCGAGTACTGCAAGAGCGTAAGGTTCGCCCCATAGGTGCCAGTAAAGAGATTGAGGTAGACGTTCGAGTTATCGCAGCCACCCACTGCAATCTTATGAAGCAGATCAAAGACGGCGGGTTCCGTGCTGACTTGTTCTATCGCTTGAATGTATTCCCGATTACGCTGCCTCCCTTGAGAGAACGTGAGTCAGACATTATTCCTCTCGCAGAACATTTCGTGCAGCACACAACCAACACGCTAGGTTTGCCGCAAGCGCCAGGGTTAAGTGCCAACGTACGTAAACAGCTCCTTGCCTACCAATACCCAGGGAACGTGCGTGAGCTTAAGAACATCATTGAGCGCTCGGTGCTACTGTCCGATTTTGAAACCATTACTCACATCGAGTTTGGCGAACAAATCCCAGAAGATGTACCAACTGTCGAAGTGAAAGCAGCCTCACCTACTCCAGAACAACCTGCTTACGAGCAGCCAGCACAAGCGGATTTAGAAGACGCTTCAAAGAGCCTTAAGGATGTTGTCAGCCAATACGAGCGCACAGTGATCATCGATTGCTTAAATGCGTGTAATTGGCACACCAAGAAGGCCGCTGAGCAATTGGCGCTGCCAATGAGCACTCTCAACCATAAGATGAAGAAATACGACATTTCTGCTGCGGGTTAAACGAGAAGCGAGAAAACCTTACTTCAGTTTTCATTGGTAAGAAAAGAAAAACCGCCCGAAGGCGGTTTTTTTATATTGATTTTTGCTGCGGAGCACTAACATTCATCGGTTCTTTCACAATCCAATCCTCGATCCACGCCTTTCGTTTCACTGAGTTGTTCGCTAACTCTTTTTGCCAATAGAGAAAAGCCGAATCATTCATTCGAGAAGCATCTCCCTCAATTTCCATCCAAGGTACACCTTCCAGACTGTATTTTTGACCGCCAGGCAAAGACAATTTCTGAGACTGCTTTATAGGATACTCCCCTACACCAGGTGCAAGCCCCGTTTGCGATAGTGAGGATACCGATATATGCACCGGTAAGAACTCTGCTTTTTTCTTGTCTACGATAGGACCAAATGGCCTCAAAGTAGGCACTCGTCGTCCAGTAGGAGAGGTGTATCTAAGCTCAAACTTAACAATATGTAGCGTTCTACGGTCATTAAATGGGTCTAGGTATCGATTAGGAGCGTCTTTTACTTTCGTCTGAAACTCTTCCACAAAAGATGCTAATTCCGATGTAACCTCAGTATCCGCCTCAGTAAAACTCACCTCTTTAATTTCTACTTTTGCATAAGGAGAAGGGACTTCTTTCTTATAAGTGTACTCGCCTACTTCCAGCAGTGAACCAAAGAAACTCGGCCCTTCAGTCGTGTCTTTTGAAAACATCGACTCTTGTTCTTCAATCGACAAAGATAAGCGCATTGGCACCTGATAGCTCTCTCCCATCATACGCCTATATGTCTCTTTTTCGCCTCCTTCGGAAAGTAAAGCGACATAAATAGTAACTGGTTTATCATTAGACCAATCAAGTACAGAGGATTTTGGAGCTTTCTCATCGAACCACTCAAAACCACTCCCTTTCGAAACAGCACTAAAGCTCGAAACATCACCTTTTAGATACGGTGCAATACCTTCAGATTTTTTAGCAGAAGCACTTTTAACAAACTCTTCGATGAGTAAATCATATTCGTTAATCACTACTTGCCTATTCGCCAGACCGTCGTATAGAACAAGCGGTAAGCCATCAACCTCGACTTCTCCATCGTCATTCAGATAACACTGCTTGCCATAGGTATTATTGTCATCGACACCATAGTTAAACATGGTCAACCGCTCGTCAGTTTCTGCTAGCGATAACGTACTCCCATCAGCAGTGAAATAGTATTGCATTGAGCGAGCTTCTCCACTTTGTTTCCACTTATCAAAGTCTTGAATCTCGTAATTTGAATATAAAGGTTTAAGACCTGGGATTTCATACTCGCCGAACCAATATGTTGGCTCAAATTCAACACATGTCAGATGCTCTTCAACTGCGTGTTGGTCAAAGTAACTTTTTAGCTTATCGTTGCTTCCGCACAAAGTTAAGTCATCCGCTTTTCTTGGTGCCATCAGCACTTCAAAGCTTGGCCCTTTAAAGTCCCAAAGCGACCGTTCACAACAATATTGCAGCGTTGTCTTAAATATCTTTTTCTTAGATTTAGAGGCATTACTTGATAATACAATCTGAACCTTAACACGTGTAAAAGGTGTAATTCGATTGGTTTTGTTTGGGGAAATCCACTCGTCAAATGGCTTCCAAGAAACCCCATCTCCTTTGCTATCAACTAGCAAACGGCTGAAGCCGATATCGCTCGATTTAACCGACTCAACATTGTTATCGAACATTTTTGCGAAATCGGAAAAGCCATTGTCCGCATCCCCCTGATATAAGCGGGCTTGTACTGGGAAACCTTTATTAAACGCCCCTTGGATGCGAGCTCTCTTCAACAAAGGTGACAATTGTTGCGAATGTTCATTTTTCCAAGATTGCGCAAAAGCACGGGCAGCACTTGCACCTGACTTATCATCCCTAACTCGTTGTATCCAATTCTGAGCCATGGTGTTGTAGCTACTTAACGGAGCCTCCCAGTTATCATTGATAACGTAAACATCGATGTAATCCTTAACGCGATATTCCTCAAGCAACCCTTGCAACTTAGAAACATTAGGGTTCCAAAGAGAAATTCGAGCAAGCAGTTCCACGAGTCCATTAAGCGCAAGAGCACGTAGTAAAAATCGTTTCTGCAGTTCTTGCACCGTTTCTTTATTCTTCAGGTGAGATTCAACTTCATCACGTGTCTTTATCTCACTACGCTCAATCGTTACTTTTAAATCTCTGTACTGTTGAAGAACTCGGATATGGATTTTACCTAACTGGTTTAGCTGGTCGATATTCTGATAACGTCCTTTAAAGTCAGAATAGGCCTTTTCAGTAATGAGCTCGTCCAACACGGATAACGCACAGTCTGCTAGCTCTGCTCCGGACTTTAGATACAAAATACCCGCAGCAAGCGGAGCTAGCGGAGTAAACATCGCAAACCCGCTAAGAGTGGTTAACACCGCCACGACTTGCTCCTTCTGCGTATCATCTAAGCCAACATCCAATGCTTGCTTCAACTGGCGTGCTTTCTCTAATTCCACCATTCCGCTGCGGCTCGGTGGTAAAACAACTTGATAGTTAGGAATAATCAAGCGCACTTCAACTCGTCGATCTAGGGCTGCAGGGGCATTGTCTCCGGTCTGTGACATATCGCTCTTGGTACTATCAGCCGTTAGCGGTTGAGTATTTCCAAAAGACGCCGTGTAAACCCTTTCTTCCAAGCTAGAGTCAATGGAGATAATCGCGTTGGTAACAGTCTCTGCGCGTTTAGCTGCAACGAGATCGTTCGCATCAGAAGAGCCAATCCTACCCGCATGCCCTTCTATCAAAAGTTTATAGCTCGGGTTATCCAGCATCAATTGCGACAAATTCTGACACACTTGTTTAATGTCTGTTCTCAGCTTGCCGTGCTCATTACCATGTTGCCACTCGTTGAACTTAAAATTGATATGAATCGCTAACCCTTGGCTGTCCTCAACTATGTGAGCTATCGACTCACCATTACTACCATTGATGACGTTTTTAGCGTCGTCTAACGCTTGTGCCCATTCTTGATACGCTTTAATAACTGAAATAGATTGAAGGTAGCTTTGAGATACCGCATCAAAGTCTTCTTTGGCTTCAAGAGATTTCTTCTCAAGCTCGTTTTCTTTTTGCACCAAATCGTACAAGTCAACTAAGCTAGAGCCAGATACAAGAATTGGAAATGCTCGGTTCATCTTGTCCATAACGGAGCCATTAAACCATGACCTCGCAAGTCGTGTTGAGTTCTCACTGAATGTACCCGTGATCAAGCTAGCTTTTATCACATCGAGTTCGCGCTTAATAAACGAGATGTTCATACCACTCTTGCGAAACGCCAAGGCCGCCACCTGATTAAAGTCGAGCCCCTTATTGGCAAATTTTATCGCTTTGGCCAATTCTTTACGGCTTTCCTTAAACGCTGAAAAGCCAAAAGCAAGTGCAACACTGCTGGTCATCAAATCAGGCAGCTTTTTTTGCTCAATGTCCGACCAGATGCCTTTAGCTACACTAAACATTGTATCTTTCAGGCCTTCTGAAAATGGATTTCCTCCCATTAGGAAACCTTCAGGCAGACTTTCCGCGTTCTTTTTGATTGCAGATACTAAACCGAGAGTATTAATACCCGTACCGCTTAGAGGAACCGATTTTCCGGTTTTTGTCATTAACTCGCTGTAATTAGAGGGTAATGCTTGGGGATACTGGTAAAACAAACACTCTTCAAGAGAGATCATATCACCGCACACAATGGCGAGTTTTCCGTAACCACTGATTGATTTAAACGTTACCTTTTCGTTCAATTCGTAGGTATAACAATCCTGATCTGCTACGCCAGTGACTGCTGACGATTTATTCCGTTCAAATCGGAGTCGCCCAGACTGAATAACTTCAGGAACTTTATTTTGAAGACGTTCATTCGCTTTTAAATAATCTTTAACAAAGAATTGGACCCTCAGCCCGTAGAAGCCATCACCCAGCACGATATGATTATCTTCTGTGCTTGACCCCGAACTCGAAGGTTCGATGACCGACGGTAAATTAAATACTACTGATGGCAAAGTGTTTTTATAAGCTTGTGACTCTCGATTTTCATCGTTATAAGAAGGCTGACTCACGACGCCTCTTTCCAATACGACCTCTGACGTTTCTTGCTGATTGCCAAGTGTGCTGCAATATTTTATCAATGACACTTCCGCACCTATGTAAATATCACTGCTAAACACGATGCTAATGGTATTCACACTAGGTACGACAAACCCTTCAATAAACTCAACGTCAGATAACTGGATATCTGCATACCATTGGTTGTAGTTTTCTTCTTCTTGCGAAAGGGACTCGCCAAACTCCTGAGTAAAAGGTTTTGCAAGTTGTTTCACTGAAATTTTCGACGGTTTAAAAAGCCTCGGCTTATTTAACGCAGGATTCATTTTCGTATAGAGAGACTTTACGCTTTCCTTAATTTCAGTGATAGATGATGAACTTTGCGCTAATTGGCCAATTAAATTGGTGGGTGGAAACAACATCTCATAGCTTTGATTAATATCAATCGTTGTAATTGGGCTATTGTGGCGAAGTAGCACTTGTGATTCGCCCTCTATGGCTTCACTTAAGTACGATAGATTACATAGCCTGCCATATTGGTCACTTCCCCAAAACCTAGGCAAAGTTATAGAGTCTTGGGCGAGAGCATCTATTAGTATTGGGGTAAAAGGGAGAGGTCGAACATTCTTTACTTGTTCTACGCTGGTTAAGTCTGGCACTGTATTCCAATTACTGAATTCGCGCCCTGTATCTGTATCTTCACCTTGAAAGTGCACTCCAAGCAAATACATTGGTTTATCGTAAGTACACAAGTCAACCATCACTGACTCTCCTTAAACCAAAGACCATCATTTGCCAAGCCATTGTATAAACTCATATTTGAATTAATGCCTATTTCACCAGTACCTAGAGCATACCATTGCCAGCGTCGAAGTGTTTCACGATCGACAACTGTCATACGGGATACACGGTCGTGCGCACTGAATCGAGCACCTTTTCCCAATATTCCTGAACCCACATATTCGGTTTTTTCGTATTTTTGTACAGTTTCATTTTCAATATCGAAAAAGAATCGATTTTGATCATTTTGGCCCCAAGCATATCGACCCGTTGGGCTCATACCCCGAAATCTCAACCACTCTCTTTGCTGAACCTTACCTGTTGGCTTAATACTTATATATTTCAGAGCATTATCCGTTAAATTTCGCTTAAACACCCCTGTGTAACTTAGATTCGTTATTGTCTTATCTTTCAGGACAGCGTAAGGACCAATCCCAAAATCCACAGCTTCAATTTCGCCAGTTTCAGAATCCCAACGAGCGTTATCAAAGTCGCCCATGGTATGAAAATACAAATAGCGGCTATCCTCTGACCAAGCCATGCCAGGAGAGCCTAATCCCATCAAGCGTGTTTTTACACCCGTTTTTAGGTCATAAACATACTTGCTTGTGGCTTTATCTATCCAAGCGACATAGCGTAAGTTGGGAGAGCGTCGAATAAGCACAATGCCATCAACCTTAGTATCTGGCACCACTAAACGTAAATCTGTGCCATTTGTTTTCATGCTCCAGATTTGCAAGTTGTAACGATCACCATCACTCGCCCACGCAAACTGAAAGCGCGGCAGGTCATAAGAGCTAGCATCGTTAATGTCTTCCTTGGGCCATTCATCTGAATTAAAGACATAGTATTTAGGAAACTGACCCGGCATAGGTTTTATTTTGTCATCGGCTACCCAATTCTCATTGGTCACTGCCGATTCCATTACGTAGTAGTTATGCTCGCCAACATAGACCCGATCTGGGTGTTTTTCTTGCTCTGTTTGCGCAGAACTCGAAACAGGGGAAGCACTCTGTTGAGATTGGTCATTACAACCAATGATTGCTAAGCCTAATAACGTGATTAGTAGTGTTTTTTTCATTTTCTAGCCTAATAAATCCGTAACTTTTACTTTTTCGCGCAACTTAAATGTTTCGGGAGTTTCATTCCCTCGTGATGCATGAGCCCCCCTTAAAATATCGACTTCTTTAACCTTTTCAGGCCAGCCACTAAATCGTAAATTGAGATAGCCATCTTCATCGACTTTGGCACAACGAAAATATGCTTTTTGCGACCAATTATGCTCTTCGTTTTGTAACATAAAATAGTCATCGGGTTGATCGGTGGAGCCCAGAACACGATAGCGTAATATGATCTCGCTTCCAGGAGGCGGTATGTTTACTGCCGCAACATTACAATTGTTCTGCTCATTAACAACCGCCTTCACTTTTTGACTTTCAGATAGCGTTGGTAATTTAAAAACCGTTTGTAGAGTAAAACCTTTAGAGCTGCTGTAATCCGACATCTCGGATAGTGAAATTGCCATCGATTGATAGTTACTCTCTAACTCAGAGACAGCACCATCACTCAAGGCTTGAGACGAGTAATACAGATACACATCTTGGCATTCGCCTTTCACTTTGTATGGTAGCCAGATATGAGGCAGCGGATAGCCCAACACTTCACCACTCGGTGCACCAGAGGCCTTCATGGGGCTAGGGTGTGTTGAAATCATCAATTTCTCATGTTCAAAACCTGCAAACTTGATCTCGACCTCCTCAGCAACCAAGCTAAACACTCTTGCCTGCTCATTGATGTCTAATTCACCGCTAAATACTTCTACCCCATCTTGCAAAATTGAGAATGGTTCAAATGCAACGTTCTCACCGGGGAATAATGAAGAGCCATCTATATTGACATGTCTTGTCTCCGTTGTTTTTTTTCGGCTATTGCTCATGTCTACATCGGCAAAATATCCATCATTTGTTACCTGTAGTTCGCGCCAAACTTCCCCATTCCAAATAATGTAAACACGCCCTGATGTGTAGCCATCCCATGAAGAACCCGATTTGTATAGAGGAACTACAGGCACCAACACGTTATCCCACTCATCCATCTGAGTTTCTTTATCAACGGGTTGTAGGTTTTCGGCGAGTTTAAGCAAGATTGGCTGAGGTTGGTCAGTGCATGGGATTTTGATATAGAGCGTTTTGCCCTCAGCTTCGAGATCTTTAAACGTGGCAAGGCTGCGGTGTTTGTTCTCGGTATCGGCCTTGCCTACAGTCACTTTTTCTTTTTGAGCTTCGGTTTTTCCCAACATCAAACATGCCGCGTTGCTAGACCACTGCCCTGCAAACTCGACAACGATTTTTTGATCTGGACTTGGTTCAGAAGGGACATGCGCGTAACTGCGAACTAGAGCTACATCGTCAGTAACCTGCTTGTAACCCGCTTTAAAAACTTTGCTCTCACCAGTCGATGAGACCGATTCAAGCTGTGCTTTTAATCTTGGGAAACTTTGTAATTGGGTATCTGTTAACGGCGTTCTACGAGAGAAAGAAGACAACGCAACCCAGTTCCCATTTCCTAGCTCGTGTCGAATAGCCGTTAGCAACCCGGAGCTAGACTTCTTGGCAGAGATTGAGATCTTCTGAGCAAGCTCTTTAGGAAGGTTTCTGAGAATGTCTTCTGAATTTCGCACACGCGAAAGCTGCCCTATACACTCATCAGGTGTAAGGACGTAGGATAGCTCGTTGGAGGAAAGCTTCGAGCTAGGTATAAATTTGCAAACTAAATGCATTTGAATTCTCCACAACCAACATCGTAAATATGGTTGCGGTGACGTTTAAGCTGATAAGGCTTACAAGTACGATTTGGTGTGCTAATGCTACTAATTTAATTCATAACATTCAATCACATAGAAAACTTTCAGAAAACCGAAACGCCCGAAAAACAACAAAACCACAGGTTGTTTGGTTGTTTTAACTATCAATTCAAACTTATTACCCTTCAATCCAACTCAAAAGGTAGGCTTTAAGCAAAAACAGTTTTTTACTTTTGGGCAGAAGTTAACAAATTCAATTTAAGCACTGATAGCCGCAGGTTGAGGTTCTGGAGGGATACGCCTTCCTCAGTAGCAATAAATAGCCTATCGCGACTGAGGAAGTATGAATAAAAAGGTGAGTGCGTGTCACACCCACAAAGGTGTAACTAATATGAAGCGATGCTAGGCTAATTTCACTTCATCATAGATACACAACTCAGGTAGTAATCACTACCTAATGCAGAACTCTACACCTAGGGTATAGACATGCATGTAACTATATAATATTAATAGATATTATCAACATGGCATATTCACCACTGAAGATCATCAATTACCATCACAATCACAGTATTGCCTCGTAAAAACAAAAATGGTCTAGGCATTCTAGATGTTTCACCTTGTATTAAGGCGATAAAGTTATCTGATTCATTTATGGAAAAAGCATAATCATTTGAACTAGATCACTTAAATACAAGCAAAAAGAAAGCGAGCTTAATGCTCGCTTTCCTTTAGGCTGCTTTCTGGGAAGGTAACTCCGCGGAATATCTTTCCCAATAGCTTGGAACAACAAGAGCTGTAGTACTAGAGTAATTGAATGTTGTATTCACCTCATCAGCGGTCGCAAAGAGTGAATTGGCACCATTTGCATAAACGGTTATTACTCCGTCTTTCAAAGTAGACAAATCAAGATCAACGGTCCATGTACCATCAACTAACACTGTTGCACTGCCCAGAACCACCAAGCTATCGGTATCAACAGCTTTGAGTGCTATTGTCTCCCCCGCCTCAAAACGAGTAGTTGTGCCATTGATAGTTACTGTTGTATTACCCGATACATCACTGATGGTTCCGATCGTGATCGTTGGGGTAACTGGCATCGAATACGTGCTATCTTCTGCGCCTGTGTTGCCTGACAAGTCTTGGTAGTCTTTCACCACCAATCCAACGGTCAGCTCTGACGTTACTGGCACAACAACATCACCGGTCCAGACACTCGCGTCAGCCGTTTGGGTTAATGCCAGCGCCGAACCGCCCAACGCCGCGCTTACCGCTTGGAGTTCTTTGTCGAACTCCAGTCTGACCGTCACACTTTGTCCTTCCAACTGGTGCGTTGGATTGAAGGTCGCGCTGGTCAAGGTTGGC